>CAZEOW010000028.1:0-11592 GCA_964514005.1 uncultured Nautiliales bacterium | reverse complement strand
AAATGAATCTACAAACATTAGAGACATTAATAAAACAAAATGACATAAAAAAAGCATTAACTTTTATAAAAAAATCTTCTTTAAAACCTATTTCAACAAAAAAAAGAAGTGTATTAATGGTAAGTGCTCATCAGGCAAAACATCTATTAAAAATACCTGCTCTAAAAGCTGATGTAATTATGTTAAATTTAGAAGATGGAGTTCCAAAAGAAAAAAAAGAGATTGCAAGAATTGTCAGTGGAATAATTTTATCTAATTTAAAAGATATTGATAAAGAAATAGTCATAAGAGTAAATCCACTAACAGAAGGAGGAATTGAAGATATAAAATTTTTAGACCAATTTAATTTTAACGCCTTTAGAATACCAAAAGTCAAATCTCCTAAAGAAATAGAAATAGTAAAAAAATTAACAAATAAAGATATCCATTTATCAGTAGAAACAAAAGAGACTTTTTTCGAATTAAAAGATTTTAATGTTAAAGTTAGCTATATAGGAATATATGATTTGTTAAATGATTTAAATTTGCCTCATTCTATAATATCTTTACAAAATCCTTTAATTCATAAAATATTGAGTGATTTTTCTTTAAATTCACGCTATTTAGATATTATACCTATTGGATTTGTGTATCAACAATATAAAGATTTAGAAGGTTTTAAAAAATGGTGTCTACTTCAAAAAGATTTAGGTCTTCAAGGTGTTGGATGCATAACTCCCGCTCAAGTTGAAATAGCAAACCTAGTTTTTAGTGAAGATAAAGAATTAGCAAAAATGATAGTTGAAAGATTCGAAAAAGAAGGTCCTTTTACAATCAATGGCTTATATGTTGATGAGCCTATAGTTAAAAATTTCTTAATATCATTAAATCTTAATTAACATAAATTCGATATAAAAATGATATTGCTAAAAAAGTATTGTTTTTACAGGATTTTTTGAACGGATACGAAAGGTTGTGAATAGTAAGCTGGTACCGGCGGTGGGACTCGAACCCACACGGGCTAGGCCCATCGGATTTTGAGTCCGACGCGTCTGCCAGTTCCGCCACGCCGGCAAAAAGAGAGAAGAAATTATAGCTAAATTTTTAGCTATTTAAAAGTTCTTTTAGTTTTTTTCCTACTTTAAATTTTACAGATTTTGTTTCAGGAATTTTAATTGCTTCATTTTTTCTTGGAATTCTAGTTACTCTTGCCGCTCTTGTTACAGGTTCAAAACTACCAAAACCGATAAAACTAATTTTTTCACCATTTTTTAAAGCTTCTTTCAGAATTTCAACTGTTGCATCAATTACTGCTTGAGTATCTTTTTTGCTAAGACCTGTTTTTTGAGCTACTTTAGCTACAAGCTCAGATTTTTTCATTGATTTCTCCTTTTTTTCATTTTTAAAAATTTTACTTTTTTTACATTAGAAAATCAAGTATTTTAGGAAAATTTGATATAATTTTCACCAAAAAAAGGTTTAATATGGAAGCTTGTGAATTACCAAGTGCAAGTAGTGCGAATAAAGAATTATGTAAAATTTTAAAATCTTCAAAAGTTATAGTAGTAGTAGGTCTTTCTCCAAAAGAGCATAGAGCTTCTAATCAGGTTGCTAAATATATGCAAGAAAAAGGTTATAAAATAGTTCCTGTATATCCAAGAGAAGAGTTTATATTAGGTGAGAAAGTTTATAGAAGTTTAGATGAGATTGATTTTGAAGTTGATATTGTTGATATTTTTAGAAAAGGAGAAGATACTCCACCTATTGTAGAAAAAGCTATAAAACTTCCTGGAATTAAATGTGTATTTTTACAAGAGGGAGTAAAAAACGAAAAATCAAAAGAGATCGCACAAAAAGCAGGAATATTTTATATAGAAGATACATGTATAATGGTAGAGCATAAAAGATGTGAAAGCGAAGGTCTTGTATGATAGAATTTTCTAAAATTAAAGAAGCTCAAGAGAGAGTAAATAAAGTTATTTATAAAACGCCCTTTGCCTATGCTCCTATTCTTTCTCAAAAAGTAGGAAATGAAATTTTTTTAAAAAAAGAAAATTTGCAAATTACCGGTGCTTTTAAATTAAGAGGAGCGTTTAATAAAATTGCATCTTTACCAGAAGATAAAAGGAAAAAAGGAGTAATTGCAGCAAGTGCTGGAAATCATGCTCAAGGTGTTGCTTTTAGTGCAAATTATTTTAATATACCATCTATTATAGTTATGCCAGAGGCTACTCCTCTTACAAAAGTGAGTGGAGTAAAAGAGTATGGAGGAGAAGTAGTACTTGCTGGAAATAATTATGATGAAGCATATGAGTATGCAATAAATCTTGCAAAAGAAAAAGGGCTTGAATTTATTCATCCTTTTGCAGATGAAGATGTAATGGCAGGACAAGGAACTATTGCTCTTGAAATGCTTGAAAAGGTACCTGATTTAGACTATATAATTGTTCCAATAGGAGGAGGAGGTCTTATTAGTGGTATAGCAAGTGCAGCAAAACATATAAATCCTCATATAAAAATTGTTGGAGTAACTGCAGCTGGTGCACCTGCAATGAGGCTTAGTTTTTTATCTGGAAGTGTGCAAGACACTTCTTTTGTAAAGACAATAGCAGATGGTATTGCTGTAAGAGATACTTCTCCTGTTACTTTTAGTTTAATAAAAGAACTTGTTGATGATATTGTAGAAGTTGATGATGAAGAGATTGCAAATGCTATTTTATTTTTAATGGAAAAACAAAAATTAGTAGTAGAGGGTGCTGGAGCAGTAGGAATTGCGGCACTTTTACATCGTAAAATTAAATTTACATCTCCTAAAAAAGTAGGAGTTATTTTAAGCGGTGGAAATATAGATGTAACTATGCTTAATTTAATAATTGAAAAAGGACTTTTAAAATCTTATAGAAAAATGAAACTTATTGTAACTCTTGTAGATAAACCGGGCTCTTTAATGAAACTTACGGAAATTCTTTCAAGAGAAAAAGCAAATATAGTTTCAATTGGATATGATAGAACTGATTTAAATTTAGCAATTGGTGATGCAAATGTTTCTATTGCACTTGAAACAAGAGGGCTTGAGCATCAAGAATCAATTAAAAGAGCTCTGCATAAAGCAGGTTTTAGATTTGTAGTTGAATAAAGGAGAGAAAATGAGTTATGAAGTAGTTATAGGACTTGAAGTTCATGTTCAATTAAATACAAAAACAAAAATTTTTTGTAATTGTAGCACTAGTTTTGGAGATGATCCAAATATTAATACATGTCCTACATGTTTAGGACTTCCTGGAGCATTGCCGGTAATGAATAAAGAGGCTGTAAAAAAAGCTGTAATGTTTGCAAAAGCTGTAAATGCGAAAATAAACAAATTTTCTACATTTGAGAGAAAAAACTATTTTTATCCTGACCTTCCAAAAGGTTATCAAATTTCTCAATTTGTAGTGCCTATTGTTGAAAATGGTGAAATTATCTTAAGTTCTGGAAAAAGAATAGGAATTACTAGAGCTCATTTAGAAGAGGATGCAGGTAAAAATATACATGAGGGAAGTTATTCAAAAGTTGATTTAAATAGAGCGGGAACTCCACTTCTTGAAATTGTAAGTGAGCCAGATATGAGAAGTAGCGATGAAGCTATTGAATATTTGAAAAAACTACATGCAATAGTAAAATACTTAGGAATTAGTGATGCTAATATGCAAGAGGGAAGTTTTAGAGTAGATGCTAATGTATCTGTTAGACCAAAGGGTCAAAAAGAGTTTGGAACAAGGGTTGAAATTAAAAACATCAATTCATTTAAATTTATTAAACAAGCAATTGATTATGAAGTTGAAAGACATATAGAAGCATATGAATATGATGAATATGAAGATGAAATTGTGCAAGAGACAAGACTTTTTGATTCTAAAACAGGTGAAACAAGAAGTATGAGAGGAAAAGAAGAATCAGCAGATTATAGATATTTTCCAGATCCTGATTTATTAAAATTAGAAGTTCCTGATGAGTTTTTTGATATAGAAATTCCAGAACTTCCTGATGAAAAAAAAGAGAGATATATAAAAGAGTTTTCTCTTAAAGAGTATGATGCTGGAGTATTAACAAGCGATCCTGCTTTAGCTATCTTTTTTGAAGAAATGATAAAATTAAAAGTTGAACCTCAAGCAGCTAATAGATGGCTTGCAATTGAACTTCTTGGAAGATTAAATAAAGCTGGAATTAGTATAGAAAATTCACCTGTTTCACCTAAAAAACTTTCTCTCATAGCGATTAGAGAAAAAGAAGCTGTAATTAGTGGGGCTGGCGGTAAAAAAGTACTTGATTTATTAATGATTGAAGATATGGAAGTAGATGAAGCAATTGAAAAGCTTGGATTAAAACAAATTAGTAATGAGGGTGCAATTGAGAAAATTGTAGATGAAGTATTAAATGCAAATAAAGATAAAGTTGAAGAATATAAAGCTGGAAAAGAGAAACTTTTTGGATTTTTTGTAGGACAGGTAATGAAAGCAAGTCGTGGAAAAGCAAATCCTCAAATAGTAAATAAAATTTTAAAAAGTAAGCTCTCTTGAATATAAAAAAATTTTATAAATTTTTATCAGAAACCACTGTTACGGAAGCTTTTGTTAGGCTTCTTGTAGCATTTGTTTTCTTTTTAGACTCTTCTAAAAGATATAAAAAAGTAAAAACTTTTTTTTATAGATTAATGAATGATGATTCTTTTTATTTAAAAAGATTCTTTGATATTTTTATGCTCTTTTTAGTAAGTATTAGTATTGGAATACTGCTTTATGATATAAAGCATAATCTAAACCCATATTTAGAAACATTTGATTTTTATGTGGTAACTACTGTTTTTTTTATAGAGTATTTAATCAGATTATGGGTTTATAATGATATTCATAAAATTATCTTAGAAGAGTATGAAGAGTCCACATTCTTAGAAGTAAACTTTAATTTAAAAAAAGTTTTTAAAAAGATTTTACTTAAGAAATGGGAGTATATTAAGTCCCCTTTTGCTATTATAGATTTACTTGCAATTTTACCTGGTTTTAGAAGTTTAAGAATCTTAAGAATTTTTGTAATTTTTAGATTGTTTAAAATTTTAAGATATACAAAAAGTATTAACACTTTTTTAGAGGTTTTAGCAAATAAAAGATTTGAACTTGGCATATTAGTATTAGCTGTTGGTTTTGTTACTTTTATTGGTGGAGCTGTTATTTATGTATTTGAAGCTCATGTAAATCCAAAAATAGAATCGTTATTTGATGCTATTTATTGGTCTTTAATTACAATTTCTACAGTAGGGTATGGGGATATTACTCCTGTTACACAAGAAGGAAAAATTCTTACTATATTTTTAATTATTATTGGAATTGGTTTTATATCTTTTTCTACATCAATTATTGCATCTGCTTTTACTGAAAAGCTTGAAGAATTAAAAAAAGATAGGCTTTTTAGAGTTGTTAGAAGTATGAATGATGTATACTTAATTTGTGGATTTTCTTATGAAGGTGAAATTCTGGCTGAGAAATTTAAAGAAAATAATATAGACTTTGTAATAATAGATTTAGATGAGAAAACAGTTCAAAAAGCTATTAATAAAGGGTATATAGCTTTAAAAGCAGATGTAACTGATAGAAGTTTTTTAGAAACTTTTAATTTTTCAAAAATTTCTAAAATATTTATCTTAACAAATGATGATATTTTAAATGCTTTTATAGTGTTAAGTTTTAGGGAGTTTATACAGAATAAAGAAATTATTTCTCTGGTAAATGATGAAAAAAATGTTCCGAAAATTAAAAAAGCTGGTGCTAATTATGTGGTTGTTCCTACTAATGTTACAGCTTTATTAACGGCTGAATATATTGGAAATCCTGTAACATTTGAAGTAATAGATGCAATTTTAACAGAAAAAAGAAATGCTGTTATTGATGAAATTATAGTTATTAAAAATTCTTTATTAGATGGAAAATTAGTTGGTGAAATTGATTTTGATAAATATAAAATAATCCTTTTTGGAGTTTTGAAAAAACAAAAATCTGAAATGCTTGAAGAGACTTTTAAAATGGAAAGTGGCCATTTTTATTTTAATCCCCCTTTTGATTTGTTATTAGAAGAGGGAGATATTATTGTTGTAATGGGATATAGAATAAGCATTAATTACTTTAAATATCAGATAGAAAAAAGTAGTGTTTCGGATTAAGCATAAAGGCATAAAATGAAAGTAGTTGTATTTGGATTTGATGATTTTGGTGAAAGAGTTGCCTCGTTTTTACACAAAAAAGATGTATTAGTTGTTGTATTAGATGAAGAAGAAGAGATAAGGGCTAAAAATAAGATGTTTGATGTTTACAGAATCTATTCTATTGATGATGATGAAATAAAAAAAATAGAAGATTTTGATGTTGCTGTTGCTGTTTTAAAGGATGAAGATAAAAATCTATTTTTATGTTTAACTTTAAAAGAAGTTTTTCCAAATAAACAAATTATTGCTAAAGTTTCAGAAAAACAAAATGAAAGAAAATATAAATTAGCAGGAGTTGATAAACTTATTAATCCATTTGAAATTACTGCTAATAGAATTATGACTATACTTAAAAAACCTTTAACTTTAAAAATTATTGAAGAGATTATTTTCCAAGATAATAATCTCTCTTTTGCGGAAATTGAGATTCCTAAAGATTCATTTTTAGATAAAAAGTACATGAAGACTGTTTTTAAAGATATTTCAAGTTTATATAATCTATTAATTATTGGAATTGTAGATAAAGAATTAAGTGATAAAGTGCAATTTATTTCAAAAGGATATAATCACAAAATAGATTCTGGAGATATATTAATAGTAGTAGGAGATAAAGACGAAATAGAGAGATTTAAAATAGATTTAGAATTTTTAAGGATTGCAAAATGATAGGGGTAATAGGTGCTGGAGCATGGGGAAGTGCTCTTTTTAATTCCTTAAAAAAGGAATTAAATCCCGTAATTACTTCAAGAAAGAAAAGAAATATACAAAATTTTGTCTCTTTAGATGAAGTTTTAAAGAAAGAGTATTTAATAATTGCTATTGCTTCTCAGTCTATTAAAGAGTTTTTAAAAGAAATAGATTTAAAAGATAAAAAAATTTTAGTAGCAAGCAAAGGAATTGATAATAAAGAATTAAAGTTTTTAAATGAGATTTTTGAAGAGTATGTAAAAAAAGAAAACTTAGCTTTTATTTCAGGGCCTTCTTTTGCAAAAGAGGTAAAAGAGAAAAAACCCACAGCTCTTTTAATAGCTTCTTATAATCTTGAACTAGCAGAAGAATTTAAAAGTTTTTTTGAAAATTTTATGAAAATATATGTAGATGATGATGTTGCAGGAGTAGAGGTAGCTGGAGCTTATAAAAATGTAATTGCTATTGCAAGTGGGATTTGTGAAGGATTGAATTTAGGTAATAACGCAAAAGCGGCTTTACTTGCAAGAGGTCTTGTGGAAATGGATAGATTTGGAGAGTTCTTTGGAGCAAGAAAAGATACTTTTTTAGGAGTAGCAGGAGCAGGAGATCTGTTTTTGACTGCAAATTCAACTATGAGTAGAAATTATAGAGTTGGACTTAATCTTGCTAAGGGTAAATTATTAAAAGATATATTAGAAGAACTTGGTGAAGTTGCAGAAGGTGTTTATACAACAAAAGCTATTTATTTATTGTCTTCTAAATATAAAATTTACACTCCAATTGCAAATGAAGTTTATAAAATAATTTATGAGGGGAAAAACCCTCTTGATTCTTTAAAGGACCTTTTACATTAATCTTTAATAGGCGATTTTTTTGTTGCATCAAGTGCTATATAAAGCATCATAAAAGTAGCCGCTACACACATTGCAATTGCAACAAATCCGCTAAATCCATCCATTTTTTCTCCTTTTTATAATTTGCATTATATTATAACAAAATTAAATTAAAACTTTGATACAATTTTGAAAAAAAGAGAATTAATGAGACTTGATATTTTTCTTGAAAAGAAAGGATTTGTAAAAAGTAGAAATAAAGCAAAAGAGCTTATTAAGTCTAAAAAAGTAAAAGTAGATGGAAAAATTATAACAAAACCATCTTTTGATGTTGATAATCCAAAAATAGAAATACTAGAAGAAATTTTTGTAAGTAGAGCAGCTCTTAAGCTTAAAAATTATCTTGATAAATATAATATTTGCTTTAATGATAAATTAGTATTAGATATAGGAGCAAGCACGGGGGGATTTAGTGAAGTTAGTCTGCTAAAAGGTGCTAAAAAAGTAGTAGCAGTAGATGTAGGAAAAAATCAATTAGATAAAAGTTTAAAAGAAAATCCTAAAATAGTTTCTTTTGAAGAAACTGATATTAGAGATTTTAGTTATCCTTATAAATTTGATGTAATCGTAAGTGATGTAAGTTTTATTTCTCTTTTAAAAATAATTAATAAAATTGATGAACTTGCAAAAAATGAAATTATTTTACTTTTTAAGCCTCAATTTGAAGTAGGAAAAGATGTAAAAAGAGATAAAAAAGGGGTTGTAAAAGACAAAGAAGCTATAAAAAAAGCAAAAGCAGATTTTGAAAAAGAGTGCAAGAAACTTGGCTGGAAACTTATAAGAAGTGAAAAGTCTAGCATCAAAGGAAAAGAAGGAAATACTGAATACATTTACCATTTTCTTAAGCCTTAACAAATTAGAAAACTTCTATATTTTTAATTACTAAATTAGAAAAAAAGAGATACTCAAAAACTTGTTGAGCTTTATTAGAAGATAAAACTTTTTTATTATCTTTATAGTATAAAAAGCCTTTATAATTAATCCCTAAAGTCCTGCCCTTATAATCAAATTCTGGGAAAAAACCATCCTTTGGATTTTCTTTATATTTAGAGATAAAAGTTTTTTTAAAAATTATAAACTCTTTTTCTCTATTTTTTTCTTTGGCTTCTTCATCGAGTTTTTTTAAAATTTTATCTAACTTATCATCTTCTTCAAATAGCTTATCAATCTCTTCATATATATTCATAACACCATACCTTTTAACTCTTCATTTGAATCAAAAATCAATGAATATTTCATATCTACTTTATAAATCCTAAAATCATCTTCATTTTCCATAATTTCTTTTGACTTTTTTACTATTTTTAAAATATCATCTTTTGTAGCTTCTCTTAAAAAAAACACCGATAACTGAATTCTAATAGCCTCCTTTTCCATAAATTTAGCTATTTTTCTAAGTCTTTTATCATCTTTTATATCATAAGCAATTACAAAACTCATATTATAAACTCCACCTTTTGCTGAGTTCCAAGATAAAGGCTCTTTTTTATTTTAAAAATATACAATTTATCATTTTCTTCTATCAATTCCATCAAGTCTTTATAAATCTTTTTAAGTTCTTTTTCACTAACATCAAGTTCTAAGGCAGATTTTTGGTAAGTATGAGAATACGCATATAAATACTTAGCAACTTTTTGTCTTCTTTTATTGTCAAATATATCATAAACTATTAAAACCCTCATTTTTTAATATAATTATACAAAAAAGGATACTATGAACTCAAAAGAAATTTTACATAATCTCATTTATCCAAATTTAGACATTCCTTCTTTAATACCTGAATTAGAACCAATAGATAAAGGAAAATATTTTATCTTAATATGCCCATATTGCCAAAAAAAAGAAGCTTATATGAAAAAAACTTCATATCATATAAATTGTAATAGACTCAATAAATGTGGAGCACATATATCTTTATGGGAATATCTTAAAAAATTTCATAACCTCTCAGATAAAGAAGTTTTTCATAAACTTGCCATAAATGCTGGAGTTAATCTAAACTCTTTTCATTTTCCTAAAAATCCTCAAAATATAGTTCAAATCAGAATAATAAAAAAACCACTATTTTTAATAAAAAACTTATACTTTAAAAAAGATTTAAATAAGCTCATATCATCTTTTAATTCTCTTCACTTTAAAGAAAAATTTCAAACTATTATTTCTTATATCTACTTTTATTCTTTAAAAACAGACCAAACCAAAAAAATCTTATACTATCAAAATAGAAAAATCACTCCTCCAAATGATATAGGATTTTTATCTATTAACGATATAAAAAAATTATCAAAAAACTTAGCATACTTCTTTGGCACAGAAATTTTGAATAAATTTCAAATTTTTATAGAAAATAGGTTTAGATATAATTTTGATGTAGCTGTAATTCCATCTTTTGATTTATATTCAAACTTATTAACAGCAATTAGACTCAGAGCAATTTCTCCAGAAATAAAAATAAAAGAATTTGAAATATCATATAAAAGAATACTAAATCCCATCTCATATCCTCTAACCAGAGAAAAACTTTTAAAATACAAAACATTTTATTTCACAGAAGGTCATATAGATGGATTATCGCTAGAAGTAGAAAATTTTGTCGCAATAGAAGGAGTAAACTCTTTTAATCCATATCATTTAGGATACTTCAGATACAAAAATATTATCATAGCATTTGACCAAGATAAAGCAGGAAGATATGGAGCTAAAAAAATGTCAGAATATTTAAAAAAATTAAATATAAATCACAAATTCTTAGTATGGGATGAAAAATATGGAAAAGACCTAAACGAATTAAAACAAGCTAATCTAATGCATAAAGTTTATCTTCAAGATCATTTATAAACCATTCATTATCTATATTTCTTAAAAATTCTAAATAATACTTTAAAAATTTTCTTCTCCCTTCAAAAGTAAAATAAACTTCTTCATCTTTAAAATCCTCTTTTGTAATAAGTTCTTTTTTAAATAAAGTAACTACAAAAGCACTCAATACAACTCTATATCCTTCCATTAAATCAGAAACAAAAGCCATATGAGTCCCTCTTTTTTTATGCAAAAATCCTATATAAGGATCAAAACCTTTTTCTAAAACTATAGTATGTAAAAAAGCATAATGAAGAGAATAAACAAAACTTAGTGCACTATTTACCATATCTTTTGGTGGTTTGTATTCTCTTTTTTTAAACTCAATTCCTTTTTCTTTTAACATATCTCTTATTTTATCAAACATATAAATACTCGCTTGTCCTTCAACCCCTAAAATTTCATTTAATGAATTAGCCATACTTAATTTTTCTTTATATCTATTTAAAGAACGATTCGTAAATTTTTCAATTTCTTCAATTTTTTTTAGAATTATAAATTTAGCTATTTCTAAATTTTCTATATATTTATATTGCAAAAGTCTATTTTTATAATTACTCCTTAACTTTGCATTATGCAATACTCCTCTAAACTCTCCTTTATTACTAAAAAAATAGATATCCTTTCCATACTCTAACAATAAATTCCTTGCACTTGCTGTAAGGTCTGCATTTGCAAAAATATAAACAGATTTAATTAATTTAATAGGAACCCTTTTATGAAAAGAACTTTCACTTTCATCTATAATTTTTAAAACTTTGCTCTCTCTTACAATTTTTACTGATTTTGTAATAAATAAAATTTCCATTTTCCCTCTTTTTTTGATATAATTTTAACGAATTAAATCCGGCAAAATTTAAAAAAAATGCCAAAAAAGGCCGTTTTTTAAGATTTTTGCCGAATTTTAAAAAGTTGATTGAAAACACGTAATATCGG
>CAZEOW010000027.1:0-11742 GCA_964514005.1 uncultured Nautiliales bacterium | reverse complement strand
CTAAAAAATACCCTATTTTTTTAACAATATCTTCATTTAAATCGTTCTTAAAAATTCCTCTTATATCGTATTCTCTAAAAATATGTTTCATTTTTTTCCTTTTTATAATGTAACCACCAAAACAAGGCAAATTTAGCTCCCGGCGTTAAAACTATATTTTCATCAAAAATTACTTTTTCAACTTCCTTAGCCTTAATAAATACAACTTCTATATCTTCATCATCTATTCCACCGCCACTATTTACTCTTTGAGATTCATCTACTTCAACATAAAAAATTGTTTGTCTTGCAGCATTTGTTCCAACACTTGCCCATGTAGAAGTTATCTCTTTTAAAGAAGAACTCTCTACTTCATAACCACACTCTTCTAAAACTTCTTCTTTTGCAATTTCAACTTTATCTTTATCCTTATCACAAAGTCCTGCACAAAGTTCTAAAGTATATCCGTCATTATTTTTCAAATATACAGGCAATCTAAACTGCTTAACTAAAATTAAAGAATTTAAATCTTTATTATAAATAAGTATAGATACACTATTCATAGAAGAACAAACTTCCCAACGCTTTTTTTTACCTTTATAATTAAAAAATACTTCTTTTAAAGAAAGATATTTCCCTTTTGCAATATCTTTTATCTCTTCTATTTTAATCAAAACAGACTCCCTATCTCTTCTTTTTTAGGCACCTCAAACTCTATATCAACCAAAACAGCAAAATTAAAAAACTTTTTATACAAATCCTCTTTATTTGTTTGATTAATAAATATAGTTTTTGCATATTTTGTATTATCTACTATATAATTAAGCTCTCTAAAAAATATTTCATCATTTTTTAAACCGCTAATTACTACTCTTTCACTCTCTCCAAATGCCACTTGTTTAAATTTATAATCTATAAAAATTGGTTTAAATCTCTCAAGTGAAAAATCAAGAATATATTTTAATTCATTCATTTCAAAAAAATTAATAGCTTTTGAAAACTCATTTTTATATACATAAGGAAGTTTTATTTCATGATTTTTAAATCTACTTTTAAATATAGAAACTTGTTCAATATCTATTTTTTTTTCTTCAATTTCAATTACATTAGCAAAAAGAATCTTAAACTCATCTTTATAAGTAAAAAGAATTACATCTTTATTCAAAGCAATAAAAAGATCTTCAAAAGACTCAAGCAATAATACATTCTTAGTAGTTTTCATTTTATAAATAATATGAGAAGTAAGTTTATCTGTAAAAAATAGTTTCGTATCTAAATTTTCATATTTAAAAATATTAACAATAGCCTTTTTATAATCATCTACTCTAATCCATGCTATTTCTTTATCTATAATATCTTCATAATCTTTTGAAACAATAGCATATGCACCTTTTTCAACTGCTTTTTTTATATCATTTTTATTTTTTACAAAAAAACAACTACCTCTTTCCACCTCATCAACATTAAAAGTAAAAGATGTAACTTCACTTATAAAAGGAGCGTTTAAAAGCTCCCCTCCTATCAAATTTGTTAATGTCTCTATTTTCATTTAATAGGTGTCCCCGCTTTTTTTGGTTTTTCAGGTCTTAATAAAGATAAACCACTCTCATCTTTTGCCGCAAGTAGCATTCCTTCACTTATCATTCCCATAAGTTTTGCAGGTTTTAAATTACTTACTACACAAACATTAGTTCCTATTAACTCTTTAGGTGTATAATACTCCTTAATTCCAGCAACTATCTGCCTTGGTTTTTCTTCCCCTAAGTCAACTTCAAGTCTTAATAATTTTTTAGATTTTTTAACTTCTTCTGCTACTACTACTGTTCCTATTTTCAATTCAACATTAAAAAACTCATCTATAGTAATTAAATTAGTTTTTTCTTCTTTTTTCACTTCAACTGGTTTCATTAGAGGTTTTTCTATTTTTGGAAATAAAGGAGGAATTTTTTGAATTACAAAATCATCTAAAACTTTTCCACTCATAATATCTTTAAAACTATCTGTATTAATTTCAAATCCTAATGAAGAAGCTATTTTTTGCGTAGTTTTTGGCATTACTGGATGTAAATTAACAGCAACCATAGCAAGTAAATTAGCAATAAGCCCAATTAAAGCTGCAGCTTTTTCTTCTTCATTATTTTTCATAAGCTCCCATGGTTTATAAACATCTATAGCCTTATTTCCTATACTTAATACTTTCCATAATTCTTCTAAGAATTTATGAATTTGCATTTTCCATAGATATTTTTCTTCTATACTAGAAATAATTGCTCTTGCTTCATCAAGCTCTTTTTTATAAAACCTTTCAACATTACTACTACTAATTTTTCCATCAAAATATTTATACGCCATACCAATAATTCTATTTAATAAATTCCCTAAATCATTTCCAAGTTCATTATTAATTCTTTCAATTAAAGCTTTTTCGCTAAAATCACCATCTGCTCCAAATGGAACTTCTCTTAACATAAAGTATCTAAAATTTTCAATTCCATAAGCATCTGCAACTTCTTTAGGATTGATTACATTTCCTTTACTTTTACTCATTTTCTCACCATCTCTTGTCCACCAACCGTGAGCTGCAATTTTTTTAGGAAGCTCATAACCTATACTCATTAAAAATGCTGGCCAATATACAGCATGAAATTTTAAAATATCTTTTCCTACTATATGCAAATCAGCTGGCCAATATCTTTTTACATTACTTTCATCTTCACTTCCATATCCAAGAGCTGTTAAATAATTAAATAAAGCATCAAGCCAAACATATACAACATGTTTAGAATCATTTATCTCTTCTGGCAATTTAATTCCCCACTCAAACGATGTTCTGGTAATTGATAAATCCTTAAGCCCCTCTTCTACAAATCTTATAACCTCATTTGCTTTAGCTTCTGGTAAAATAGGCTTTTTTTCTTTTAGCCATTTAAGTATTTGGTCTTGATATTTTGATAATTTAAAGAAATAAGACTCCTCTTTTATTATTCTTGTAGGTTTTCCACAATCTGGACACAATTCTCCATTTACAAGTTGACTTGGAGCAACAAAACTTTCACAACTTACACAATAGTGTCCTTCATAATAATCTTTATAAATATCTCCCTTTTTATACATTTCAAGAAAAGCTTTTTGAACACCTTTTATATGATATTTATCTGTTGTTCTTATATATTTATCATAACTTATTTTAAACTCATCCCATAAGCCTTTAAATTTAGAACTAATCTCATCTGCATACTCTTTTGGAGATTTACCTCTTTTTCTTGCAGCTTCTTCTATTTTTTGTCCATGCTCATCTGTTCCTGTAAGAAAAAAAGTATCAAGCCCTTTTAATCTTGCATATCTTGCAATAGTATCAGCAATTATAGTGGTATAAGCGTGACCTATATGAGGCACATCGTTTACATAATAAATTGGAGTAGTTAAATAATATTTTTTACACTCAGCCATTTTTATCCTTATTTTTGGTTTTTCAGTAATTATATCAAATTATACATTTTCATAAGTTTTTAATACTCTTTTTATTTCATAATCACTACCAAAAAAGCAAGGTGTAGTATCGTGATAATCTTCACTCATTAAAGATAACAAATCCCTCTTCCCATCAATAGCAAGTCCCCCTGCTTTATTAAACACATATGCAAAAGGAAAAACTTCAAAAAGTTTTCTAAGTTTTCCTCTTTCTTTATCGGTTGTTGCAGGATAAGCAAAAAGCCCACCACCTTTTAATAAAATTTGATGTAAATCAGGAACCATTCCACCTGAATATCTTAATCTATAGCCCTCTTTAAATAAATTATCAATCATCTCTTTATGATAAGAAAACCAATTTTTCTGAGTTCCTCCTGGTGCTAAAATTTTACCTTTTTCAGCAAGTTTTAACTCTTTTACAAATTTAAATTCATTATCTTGAAGTCTAAATAGTTCTACTGTATCTCTTGCAACAACCATCTCTACTCTTGGACCATAAACAACATATACAGCTGCTACAATATTTGGTCCATGATAATCACCTTTATATATTCCAAAAATACTTCCTACACTTAAATTAACATCAATTAAACTACTTCCATCAAGAGGATCATATGCTACTAAATATTCTCCTTTTTCATTAATTTTTACAGGATGTTCTTTTTCTTCACTCATAATCTCGGCAATACTTGAAACTTTAGATAAATATTTTTCAACAATCTCATCACTAATTACATCAAGTTTAACTTGTATATCTCCACTTGCATTTTGAGTTTCAGCTTTAGATGTATCTTTAGTTTCAACAGCTTTTGCAATCTCTTTTGCAATATTTTCTATAGTCTTTATTATTTCTGTCATTTTAGCTCCTTTGCGTTTTTAAATATCCAATCTATTATAGAGTCTAAATCATCTAAATCAAAAACTTCAATACTAGAAGGAAAAACATTTTTATCAATGCCTTTTATAGCTGCAGCTTTTATATATTTAAAATAATCTTTATTTACTCTATCTCTAAAAACCCCTATTCTTGGTAAATTTAGCGTTCTTAATCCTTCTACAAAAAGCAAATCAAACTCTTTTATCATACTAGCAATCTCTTCAATACTCTTTTGTCTATGAGAAAAATATGTAGTTCTTGTAGGAGAAGTTACCATTACTTCTGCACCGGTTTGAAAAAACTTATAACTATCTTTTCCTTTAACATCAAATTGAGCCTTATCAGAAGGGTCGTGTTTAATAATAGCGATTTTATATCTATTTATTAATTTATTTGTAATTTTCTCTATAAGAGTGGTTTTGCCTGAATTACTCTCTCCTGTAAAAGCGACTATCTTTTTCAAAATCTTCCTTTTTTTTATACAATTTTACCAAATTTTAATTAAAAGGAAGATAATGGATTATAATTTATTAAATTCAGCTTTAATTTCTATCATATTAGGTTTTTTAATAGGACTTGAGAGAAGTTTAAATTACCATATGATATTAACGGGAGGAAGAACATTTGCTCTTGTTTCACTACTGGGTTTCTTAAGTGCATATATAAGCGAAAAAACTCCTTACTTTCTAACAGCCTCATTTATTCTATTTTCTCTAATAAATATCTCTTTATACATAGTAAAATCTATTAGAAATCCAAAAAAAGGATTAACTACTAATATGGCAATGTTTATTACATACCTCTTAGGAGTTTTAATATTTTTTAAAAATTATGAATTTGCAACTATTATAGCTGTTAGCACCATTGTAATATTAAATTTAAAAGAACCTATCAATAAAATAGAATCAAAAATTACTCCAAAAGAGATTAATGCAGGTATTTTACTTTTAGTTATGTCTTTTATCCTCCTTCCTATTTTACCAAATACAACTATTGATCCTTGGCATTTAATTAACCCTTATAAAATTTGGCTAATGGCAGTAATTATTGCATCTTTATCATTTATAGGATATTTAGGAATAAAGTTTTTTGGAGAAAATAAAGGAATATTAATTACAGGGGCAGCAGGAGGCTTTATAAGTTCTACCGCAGTAACTATTTCTTTAAGTGCGTTTTATAACTCTACAAAAACAAATATATACAATTATGCAGCAGGAATTGCTATAGCAAATACTTTAATGTTTATAAGAGTTTTAGTAGAAACTTATATAACCAATCCATCTTTAGCATATAGATTATCTTCTATTTATCTTCTTACATTTATATATGGATTAGGAATTAGTTTTTACTTTTATAAAAAAGGAATGAAAAATCTAAACATTCAAATAGAATCTTTACAAAAAAGCCCACTGGAACTAAACTCAGCAATAAAGTTTGCAATAATATTTGGTCTTATCTATGCATTAGTAGAATTTACTAACACTCACTATGGAGATAAAGGAATTATAATTGTATCTTTAATTTCAGGCCTTACAGATGTAGATGCAATTACTCTTTCATTAGGAGAATTGTCAAAACACTCCTTAGAGAGCAAAGATGCAATAAATGGAATTATTTGTGCTTCATTAAGCAACACTTTAGTTAAATTTTTTATAGTAGTATTCTCTTCTAAAGAATTGAGCAAAACAATTGCACTATTTTTTATTCCTGAATTAATTATTTTGAGTATAGGATTATATTTATTATAATTTTGCTAAAATTTCAATAAAAAAGGAATTTTATGAATGTAATTACAGGAAGAGTATGGAAATTTGGAGATAACATAGATACAGATTTAATTATTCCTGCAAGATACCTAAATACAAACGATCCTCATGAACTTGCAAAACATGTAATGGAAGATGCCGATCCTGAATTTCCAAAAAAAGTAAGACCAGGAGATATTATTGTTGCTGGATATAATTTTGGAAGTGGAAGTAGCCGTGAACATGCCCCAATTGCTCTAAAAGCAGCAGGAGTTTCTGCTGTAATTGCAAAAAGTTTTGCAAGAATTTTTTATAGAAATAGTTTTAATATGGGACTTCCTATTTTTGAATTACTTGAAACTGACGAAATTAACGAAGGAGATTTAATAAAAATTGATTTAGATAAAGGAATTATTCATAACATTGATACAGGAAAAGATTATAAATTTGCTCCTATTCCAGAGTTTATGCAAAACTTAATTCAAGCGGGGGGACTAATAAATTATGCAAAAGAACTTTTAAAGGAAGGTAAAAATGAAAACTTATAAAATAGCTGTATTAAAAGGTGATGGTATAGGCCCCGAAATAGTTGATGAAGCTATAAAAGTACTTGATGCTGTTGCAAGTAAAGAAAACTTTTCATTAGAGTATAATGAATATTTACTTGGTGGGAGTGCTATAGATGTATTTGACAATCCTTGTCCAGATGAAACAATTAAAGGTGCTCAACACTCAGATGCAATTCTTTTTGGTGCAATTGGAGGACCTAAATGGGATAATTTATCAAAAGAGAAAAGACCAGAAACAGGACTATTAAAAATAAGAAAAGCATTGGGTCTTTTTGCAAATATTAGACCTGCTATTATTTTTGATGAGCTTGTAAATGCTTCTAGCTTAAAGCCAGAAGTAATTAAAGGGGTAGATTTAGAAGTTGTAAGAGAATTAACAGGAGGAATATATTTTGGGGAACCAAAATATAAAGATAATGAAAAAGCTTACAACACTATGATTTATACAAAAGAAGAGATTGAAAGAATTGCAAGAGTTGCATTTGAGAGTGCTTTAAAAAGAAAAAGAAAAGTAACATCAGTAGATAAAGCAAATGTTTTAGAAGTGAGTGAATTATGGAGAGAAGTAGTAAATGAAGTAGCAAAAGATTATCCGGAAGTTGAGCTTGAACATATGTATGTAGATAATGCAGCAATGCAACTAATTAGAGACCCAAAACAATTTGATGTAATATTAACAGGAAATATTTTTGGAGATATTTTAAGCGATGAAGCAAGTATGATTGTAGGAAGTATAGGACTACTTCCAAGTGCAAGTATTGGCGGTAAAGTAGGACTGTTTGAGCCAATTCACGGAAGTGCTCCAGATATTGCAGGACAAGGAATTGCAAATCCTATTGCTACAATTTTAAGTGCTGCTATGATGCTTGATTATTTAGGAGAAATTAAAGCGGCAAAAAAAATAAGAGAATCTATAAAAAGGGTTCTTGCAAAAGGTTATAGAACAAAAGATTTGGCTTTATTTGATGCAAAAGAGGTAGTAACAACTTCAGAAATGGGAAGTTTAATAGCAGAATATGCCTCTAATTAAAACAAAAACTTACGCTCAAATACTTGAAATGCAAGGGTTTAAAGAAGAAGCTCTTGCTATTTATGAAGAGTTGTTAAAAGAAAATGAAGATGAAGAGATAAAAGAAGCTATTAAAAGATTAAAAAAGAAAAACCAATTTGAAGGTGTAAATTTTGAAAAATTAAAAGAATTTGATAACATAAATGAAGAAAACAGATATACATTTGAAATTTGGTTAAGTGAGATATAATGGATTTAAAAGAGACAATTTTAGAGACATTACAAGAAATTGAAAGTTTCGAAGATGAAGAACAAAAAGAGTGTAAAGAGGTAGAGTTTTTAGAAAAAATAAGGGATAGATTATTAGTCTTATTTGAAGGTTTACAATCTCCAAATACTCAAAATCTAGAAGTAAAATTAGATGTAACTATCAATTTTTTAGAGTATCTCTTAGTGAGAATAGATGAAAAACTTAAAAAATGACTTAGAATACTTAAAAAATTTTTTTGCTCCCTATACTTGTAGAGTCTATTTAGTAGGCGGATGTGTTAGAGATGAGATTTTAGGTAAAACTGCAAAAGAGTATGATTTAGAAGTATATGATATTGACCCCGAAACATTTGATAAGCTTATGAAAAAACTCGGAGCCAAAGGAGTTGGAAAAAGTTTTTTTGTTTATAAATGGAAAAATTTTGATATTGCTCTTCCTAGAATTGAATCAAAAATTTCTAAAGGTCACAGAGGTTTTAAAGTAAGTATTACTCAAGACGAAAAAGAGGCTTCAAAAAGAAGAGATTTTACTATGAATGCTTTAATGAAAAATATCTATACCGGCAAAATACTTGATTTTTGGGGCGGAATTAATGATATAAAACGAAAATTAATAAGGCACATAAATGATAAAACTTTTATCGAAGATTCCTTAAGGGTATTAAGAGCTATGCAGTTTGCAAGCAGACTAAAATTTAAAGTTGATAAAAAAACTATTAAACTCTGCAAATCTATAGACCTTAGCGATTTAACGAAAGAGAGAATTTATATGGAATTTGAAAAAATGTTTAAATCAAAATATCTTTATTATGGATTTTATTATTTTATCGTTTTAGGGATTGCAAAAAAACTTTTTAATCTAAATTTTTCAAAAAAAGAGTTTTTTCATTTAGCAAATATATATAAAATTAATCCTATTGAGAGTTTTTTTCTATATCATTTAATCTATTATAAACATCTAAACCACGAAACCGTAATTCATACGTTAAATCTTCCAAACAGATTAAAAAAAGAGATAAAAATCAAAAAATGCCCTAAAGTTGTAACTAATAGATTTTTATATGGCCTAAGCTTAAAATATCCTCTTAAAACATTCAGTATTCTCAATTTTAACTGCTGTAAAGAGTGGATAATAGCAAATAAATTGTGGGATAAAAAATACAAACCTAAACATATTGAGCCAAAAAATCCTCGCAGATCCATTCTTAATGAGATAAGAAGTTATGATAAAATTGTAATTAAAAAGGTAAATATATGAAATATACTCTTTTAATCGATTGTAATGATAAAAAAGGATTAATATATAAAATAAGTAAAGTTTTATATGAAAACAATTTTAATATAGAAACTCAACAAGAATTTGTTGATAAAGAAAATAATAAATTTTTTTTCCGTGCAATAATAGCTGGCGAGATTGATAAAGAAAAATTAAAACAGCAAATATTAAAAGAAATCCCTCATACAAATGTAAGAATTTATAAAAAAAGAAAAAAAAGACTATTTTTAATGGCTACAAAAGAAGCTCACGCCCTAGGAGATATATTAATTAAACAGTATTCCGGTGAACTTAATGTAGAAATTTTAGGTGTAATAGCAAATAGAGAAAACCTAAAAGATTTAGTCGAAAAATTTAATATTCCTTTTTACTATATTCCGGCTGAAAATAAAGCAAGAATAGAACACGAAAATGAAATGTTAAAAATTATAAAACCTACAAACCCAGATTTTATAATTCTTGCTAAGTTTATGAGAATTTTAACTCCAAATTTTGTAGAGGAGTTTCCAAATAAAATAATAAATATACATCATTCATTTTTGCCGGCATTCATCGGAGCAAACCCTTATAAACAAGCATACGACAGAGGTGTGAAAATTATAGGAGCAACCGCTCATTTTGTTAATAATAATCTTGATGATGGACCTATTATTGAACAGGATGTAATTAGAGTAAATCACGAAATGAGTTGGAAAGAAATGAGAGCACAAGGTAGAGATATTGAAAAGATAGTATTAAGCAGAGCTATAAAAAAAGCAATTGAAGATAGAATATTTGTATATGCAAATAAAACTATTATCTTATAGGATATAATATGACAAAAGAAGAGATTAAAACTCAGATAATCAAAGATAGATTAAGAAAAATATTTCTTAAAAAAACTCAATCTGTAACAAAAATTCTTGAACATTTAATAAAAAGGTTTAAAAGTGTTTAATATTGTCCTTTTTAATCCCCAAATTCCACACAACACAGGTGCAATAGGTAGACTATGTGTAAATAGCGGAGCAACTTTACATTTAGTAAAACCTTTAGGATTTGACATAAGTGACAAGGCAGTAAAAAGAGCTGGGCTTGATTATTGGGAGAAATTGGATTTAATAGTGTGGGAAAGTATAGAAGAGTTTTTTAATAATATAGATATAAATAAATGTCATTTTGCAACAACAAAAACTAACACCCCATATTTTGAAAAAGAGTATAAAAAAGGAGACTATTTAATATTTGGAAGTGAAACAAAAGGAATTAATGAAAATATTTTAAATAAATATAAAAGTAAATCTATTACAATTCCTATGACAAAAAATGGCAGAAGTTTGAATCTTGCTATAAGTGCTGGTATAATTCTCTATGAAGCAATAAGACAAAATTATAAGGATTTTTTATGACTTTTGAAAAATTTAACAGTGAAGTTAAAACTTTAGAAAAATTTTTTTCTATTTATTGCAAAGATAAACATACTAACCAACAAACAAGAAACTATTCTTTCAAATACAAAAATAATTCAGTATCTTGTAATATAAATTTATGTGATGAATGTAATGAACTTTTTTTATATGCTGTTAGTAGATTACAAGAGTGCCCCCATAAAGAAAAGCCAAGATGTAGAAAATGCCCTAACCCCTGCTATGAAAAAGATAAATTCAAAAAAATGGCAAAAATGATGAGATATTCAGGTATGAAATTAGGTCTTACAAAGCTTGCAAAAAAATTTAATTTTTTAAAAAGTTAATTAAAGCTTGAATTTCTGAACTTTCATCTTTATAAGCAATATAAATCTTTCTTTTTAAAGAGACCCCTTTTAGTTTCGAAAAATAAAGTCTTTTAGTCTTTAACTTTTCTTCTATAACAACTTTTGAAATAATAGATACAAACTGCTCATTTGAGTTCAAGATAGTATACTTAAGAGCTGTAGAATTATGCACTATACTTACAACATTTAAATCATCACAATTAAGATTGAATCTATCAAATTGTTCTCTAATAAATTCTCTTGTAGAAGAATTTTCTTCTCTACAAATAATTTTATACTCCCTTAAATTATCAAGTTCTAAAACCCTTGGAAGAGGTTTATTAGAAAAAACCACTAACTCATCCTCTTTCCATTTTGCTAAGTTAACTTCAATATTTTTTTTGGTTACAAATCCTATATCTAAAAAGCCTTTTTTAATATCATCAATTATTTCATCATTATTTTTTATAATAAGATTAATATCTTTATTAATAAGATTTTTAAAATATTTTATATAAGAAGGCAATACATAAGTACCTATTGTTTGAGATGCACCAATTAAAAAAGGTGAATCTGAATGCATAAAATCATAAAGTTTTTTATCAAGATTATTTAAAAATTTTTCAAATTCTTTTGCATAATTTAAAAAGTTTTGCCCCTCTTTTGTTAGAATGACACCTTTCTTTCTTCTCTCAAAAAGAGTCACACCTAAAAAGTTTTCTAAATTTCTGATTTGCTGGGTTACTGCAGGTTGTGATATCCCTAATACTCTGCTCGCTTTTGAAAAACTATTTTCTTTATTAATAATTAAAAA
>CAZEOW010000026.1:0-11961 GCA_964514005.1 uncultured Nautiliales bacterium | reverse complement strand
TTTAGTGCACTTTTTTTAACGCTTTTTTTCGTTAAAATTTGCAATTGTTTCGCTTCATTTAAATACTTTTTAGTAATGTTATTTTTATATCGAACTGACGTTATTATAAGTTAACCTTTTAAAGCGTGTCTTTCTAAAACAATACAACTAAAAAGCCCATCAAAGACTTTTATTTCATTAATAGTTCCTATAACTTTTATTTCTACTTTTCTTTTTTCTTTCATAAGTATATCACTTTTAAACTCTACTATTTCACCTACCTTAATAGGAGCCATAAATTCACTTTGACTTCTTGCAAGAACAACATAAGGTTTATTTACAGTAGCTATTGCACAAAAATCTGCAGCTGCAAAAATAAATCCTCCATGCACTAATCCTTCTTCATCAACAGCCATTTCTTCAGAAGTTTCGAGAATAACTTTTGCATATTCTTCATTTAATTCAATCAATTGACCAAATTTTTTATTATATTTCGTATGGGTTTGAAGCTCAATTTTTTCCATACTATTCCCTTAAAAGTCTTTGAACAATTTTATCTAAATCTTTTTGAATAAAAAGAGGAGAAAAATCTTTCAAAAAAGGATGAGTTATTTTAAAATAAGTATCATTAAAAAGATTTACAGCCCATATAAAAGGAATATTATTTTGCTCTAAATAAAATTTATTTAGTAAAAAATCGTTTATCATTCCAAGTTTAGAGCCTATCACCAAAAACAATTTAGCATTAAAAAATTTAATAAAATCTATCATTAAAAAATTATCTTTTACAGGAACAGTAATTCCTCCTGCACCCTCTATTAATAATATATCACATAAAGGTTTAATTTTTTGATAAGCTTCTTTTATTTTATCAAAGTTAACATCTCCTGCAACTATTGGTGCAGCTGGAAGTTTTAATTGAATTGGAACTATATCTTTTAATAAAATATCTTCAAATGCGTTATTCAGCTCTTTTGACTTATTTAAAAGTTTTAATCCATCTAAAGGATAATTCTCTACTCCTGTCTCTATAGGCTTAAATGCTCCTACTCTATATCCTTGTTTAGCAAACTCTTCCATTAAAAGTAGTGTTGAATATGTTTTTCCTTGATTTGTATTATTTGCCGAAATAAAAATATTCACTTTTATCCTTTTAAATAAGTTCAAAAAGAGCTTTTAAAAGTAAAATTTCATCATCCTTTATATTATATACTTTCTCATTTTTATGTTTATTTTCAAGCTCTACAAAATCTTCACTAATTACTAACAAATAACTATTTTCATAAAAAGATGGTAAAAATCTTTCAGAAATAATTAAAAGCTTTGCATTTTTTTCTTTTGAAAGTTTTAAAGAAATATCTATATTATTATACTCTCCTAACAGGGCTGAGAAAAATTCAATTAAACTCTTTAAAGAAATTTTCTCTTTAAAATAGATTAAATTATCATTATATACAACATAAACTTCTTTAACTTTTCTAAAAATATATAAAATTAAAGCTTTAATAATAAACTCCTGCAGTTGAGAAAGTTTTACAACATTTATATTTACAACCAAAGGAATATCTCGTTTTACTCTTTTTTTAATAATCTCTTTTGAAGATTTTAAAAGTTCAAAAATATTAAAAGTTTCTAAATTGTGTTCAAAATATTTAATTAAAAAAAGCAATTCTAAATCTTCATCACTTAATAAAGAATAATTTTTTAAAAGCATATACTCAATATTATTTGAATAAGAAACTATATTTTCACTTTTACTTTTAATTTTAGGAACAATTACATCAAAAAAAACTTTTTTCTCTTTTGCTTTTTTTAAGAGTCTCTCTTTTTCTATAAGTTTTAGATAAAAATTTTTTATTTTATAAAAATACTTCAATTTAAAAACCGCTGTCTCTAACTCTTTTTTTGATAATTCATCAATATTAACGAGAGAATCTAATTTAAAATCTCTTAAAATAGATTTAACTTCTTTTAATAAAGCAATATATTCACTCTCATAAACTACTTCAACACCTCTTTGAAGATATTTAAAAAAAGAATTTACTAAAATTTTCCTACATTTTAAATAATCTTTACAATTTTTAACTTCCAATAAAGCATCATCTTCTGTTTTTCCAATTAATTGCAAAAATTCTTTATAATAATTTAAATCATCCTCAAAAGAGAAGAGCTGTTTTTTATACTCCTCTTTTGCCTTTTCAAAATAACTCTTAATCTCTTCTAACGACTTATCTACCATTTACTAAATCTTCTAATCTTTCACAGTCTCTATATCTAATCTCTAAATCTTTAATTTGTTCTTCAATACCCTCTACCGCTAGCTCAATTTTATCTCTTGGAATAAAAGGAGTGTCTGAATCTTTTAAAAATTTATTTTTTTTCTCTTTTAAAGAATCAATTGAGTTTTTAATTTTTCTTTTCAATTCTCCAATATCAGCTAAAAAAGCTTCTATTAGTCTTGGATTAAGATTTTCTTTTCTATTTCTTTGCTCATACAATATTTCAGGTTTACATATAGGAGCACTCTCTTTAAAAGAAGCTTCATTTTTTAAATAAAAACTATCATGTTTACCTTCACTATTAATTTTTATTACAAATCCTTTCTCTTTTGGATTATATTTACACTTTATCCAATTTATTTTGTTTCCACTTCTATCTAAAGGATTAAACTCTTCTTTGCTTCTCATTTTACCAATAGGAATATAAAAAGTTACTTTTTCTACACTCCAGGTATACTCATCTTCATATTCCCTACTACATTCTATATAGTCTCTTTTTCCAAGTTTTATAGTTTTATAAACTTTTTTCACATTATACATCTCTTTTTCTATGTCATGTTCGAGTCTCTCTTTTTTCAAATCTATCTCTTTTAAGTTTATATCAACATCAAATCCACTATCTCTTACACTCTCTTCCACTATTTTTACAATATCATCCCTATCATATTCATTATTCCATAAACAATGTCTTAATAGAAGAGTATCTACTATATTTGTCTCTTCTCTATCACTAAAAAATGCTGCTGCTTTTAATAAAAATGCTGCTTGTTGCCACCTTCTATCTGAAATATAAATTTCAAATTCTCCATTTCTATTACCTTCTTCAATTCTACTTTTCATATCTTTAATAATATTAATTGTATCTTCTGAAAGTTTTACTTTTTCAATTTCTTTATGCCAAACAGACAAGTCTCTTAATTTAATTTTCAACTCTTTATCGACTTCTATATCTGCAGTAATTTCATTATGAGTCAATACAAAGTCAAATCCACTCTTTTCTTTTATAGGATGAACATAAAGTCTTATTAAAAACCTATCATATAAAGCTTCTAAACCTTCATTTCTAGGTGGGGTTTCATTTGATGCAGCAATTAAAGATTGAAGAGGCACTTTTTCTATTTTATCTCCATTTTTATAAATTTTTTCGTTAATTATAGTTAAAAGAGCATTTAAAATTGCTGGACTTGCTTTCCAAATCTCATCTAAAAAAGCAAGCTCTGCACTTGGTAAATATCCCTTTGTTTTTCTTACAAATTTATCATGCTTCATCTCTAATACAGATACAGGACCAAAAACTTCTTCTGGGGTAGAAAATTTTTGCATTAAATACTCAAAAAAACTTTTCGTTTCAAAAGCTTTAGAGAGTCTTCTTGCAATTAAACTTTTAGCAGTTCCTGGAGGACCATATAAAAATATATTCTGCCCCGATAAAATTCCCAACAATGATACTGCAATAACCTCTTTTCTCTCTATTAAATCTTTATCCAAAATTTCAATTAATTTATACACTCTCTCTTTCATTTGACTATATCCTTAAAGCTTTATTTGCATTATTATATCAAATTAAGCTACAATTAAACAAAAAGGTAAAAAATGACTCCAATTTTTAATTATAAAAATGTGAAAATAAAACTTGAATATAAAAATCCAGCAGGTAGTATAAAAGATAGACCAGCTCTTTTTATGTGTAAAGATGCATTTTTAAAGGGATATAAAGAGATTGTAGAAGCAACAAGTGGTAATACAGGAATTGCTCTTAGTTTTTATGCAAAAAAATTTAATATAAAGCCTACTATATTTATGCCAAAAAGTTATTCTATTGAAAGACAAAAGCTTTTAAAAGCATATGGAGCTAATTTAATACTAACAGATGGAAATATGCAAGATGCTTTAATTTTAGCTAAAAAATATTCAAAAGAACAAAAAGCATATTTTGCTAATCAGTTTGAAAACCCTCTAAACCCTGCATCTCAAGAGGTAACTGCTCTTGAGATAATCACTCAAACTTCTATTCCTAAAAACTTTATATGTTCAGTAGGAAGCGGAGGAAGTATAACAGGTATATCAAAAATATTAAAACCTTTTGGAGTGAAAATTATAGCAGTTGAATCTATAAATTCTCCTATTATTTATAATAAGCTAAAAAATAAAAATTTACCTATAAAACCGCATAAGATTCAAGGAATAGGAGCTGGATTTATTCCTAAAATTTTAGATTTAAATCTAATAGATGATGTTTTTTTAGTAGATGATGAAGAAGTAATAGATTTTATGAAAAAACTTCCTAATTATGGCATTACAGGAGGAATATCAACTGCTGCAAATATACTTGTAGCTCTGAAATTTAAAAATTCTTTAACACTTGCTCCAGATGGGATTGAAAGATACTTAAGTATTTTGTAGTGGCTCCGGCGGCAGGACTCGAACCTGCGACCCGACGGTTAACAGCCGTCTGCTCTACCGACTGAGCTACGCCGGAATGTGTTTGAAATTATACCAAAAAAAAAGAAAAAAGCAATAAATTTTTATAAATTTTTAATTTTTTTACTATCAATTTCTATTACTGTATGAACATTACCTCTTGGATTAAAATCCATAACTATTTTTATCCATTTTGGTTTAATTCTTTCATATAAAGTATCAAAAATTTCATTTGCAGCATCTTCGTGTGAAATATATCTATTCATAAATGAATTTATAAAAAGTTTTAAAGCTTTAAGTTCTATTACCCACTCATCTGGAATATATTCTAAATAAACAGTTGCAAAATCTGGATAACCAGATCTTGGACATTTAGCCATAAACTCAGGCAATGTAATTTTTATTACATAATCTTTTTTATGATTATTAGGCCATCTTTCTAAATTTTTTATATCAAGTTCAAATATCTCTTTTTCACCATATTTCATATTTGTCCTTATACATCTATATTTTCTACTTCCTTTGCATTTGCTTGGATATATTCTCTTCTTGGACTAACTTCATTACCCATAAATAACTCAAACTTTTTAGCAGCATTTTCTGCATCATCTAAAGTAACTTGAACTAAAACTCTATTTTCAGGATTCATAGTAGTTTCCCAAAGTTGGTCTGGATTCATTTCACCTAAACCTTTATATCTTTGAATATGAGCACCTCTTCTTGCTTTTTCAATTACCTCATCAAGTAAAGCTAAATAATCAACATCTAAATCAAACTCTTTAAGTTTTTCATATACTTTTTTTGCTTCAATAAATAAAGGATGATTTAATAGTTTTTCATCGATAGTTATCTCTTCAAGACCTCTATTTGTTTGAATATAGTAATGGTTATTATGTTTTGATAATATATTAAACCCTAAAGTATTTAAATACTCTTGTAAATTATCTAAATTTCCATCTTCTATTAAAAATCTAATAACTTCTTTTACATTAAATCTATTTGCTAGCTTATCAAGTAAAATTTTATAACTAGCAGCATACTTTAAAGCTTCTTTAAGAGCAATTTTATCATCTGCTTCTATATAGTTAATTCCTTGTTCTATTAAAAACTCATTTAATTCTTTATCATCTTTTAAATATTTCTCAATTTTACCTTTTTTATATCTATAAAGAGGTGGCTGTGCTATATAAAGATATCCTTTTTCTATAACATCTCTTAAATGATTAAAGAAAAATGTCATAATAAGTGTTTGAATATGACTTCCATCTACATCAGCATCTGTCATTATTACTATTTTTTTGTATCTAATTTTATCTATATTAAATTCTTTTCCTATTCCTGTTCCAAGAGCAGTTATAATATTTTTTATCTCTTCTGAATTTAAAGCTTTTGATTCACTACTTTTTTGAGTATTTAAAATTTTACCTCTTAAAGGCAAAATAGCTTGAAATACTCTATCTCTTCCTTGTTTTGCACTTCCTCCTGCACTATCTCCCTCAACTAAATATAATTCTGCTTCATCTGGATTTTTTGTTTGACAATCGGCAAGTTTTCCAGGAAGTGTTCCAATACCAATTCTTGATTGTTTTCTTGTTAAATCTCTTGCTTTTTTTGCAGCGATTCTACTTCTTGCAGCTTCTACTGCTTTTTGAGCTATACTTTTTGCAGTATTTGGATTTTCTTCAAAATATCTTGTTAAAAATTCATAAGTTAGTTTTTGAACTATAGGTTTTACATAACTGCTACCAAGTTTTCCTTTTGTTTGTCCTTCAAATTGAGGTTCACTCATTTTTATACTAACAATACTATCAAGCCCTTCTTTTACATCTTCACCAGTAACTTTTATATTTTCTTTTATTTTCATATTTTTGTTAATATAATTAATTATAGCTTTACTAAGCCCTGTTTTAAACCCACTTTCATGAGTTCCACCCTCTGGAGTTCTTATATTATTTACAAAACTTAATACCTTTTCATCATATCCACTATCATAACATAGGGCTATTTCAACTTCTAAAGCTTTTTCTTTATCTTTAAAATCATCGTTAAAATATATCACTTCTGTAACACATTCTTTAGTAGGTAAAGTTTTTACAAAATCTTTAATTCCACCTTCATAATGATAAGTTTCTTTTATATTATCATTTTCATTTTCAAAATAGATTGTAATATTTGGATTTAAATAAGCAAGCTCTTTTAATCTTTTTTGAAGAATTGAACTTTTAAAAGTAGTTGTTTCAAAAATCTCTTCATCAGGCCAAAATTGAATAGTTGTTCCCCTTTTTTTACTTTCTCCTATAATTTCTAAATCTGTCAAAATTTTACCTCTTGAAAATTCTTGTTGAAATATTTTTCCATCTCTTTTAATTGTCATAATAAGTTTTTTACTTAGTGCATTTACAACAGAAACCCCTACTCCGTGTAAACCCCCAGAAACTTTATAAGTATTGTTATCAAATTTTCCACCTGCATGTAAAACTGTTAATACAACAGTAGCTGCTGGGAGTTTTTCTTCAGGATGAATATCTACAGGAATTCCTCTTCCATTATCTTCTATAATTACACTTCCATCTTTTTTTATTGTAACTTTAATTTTATTAGCATATCCTGCCATTGCTTCATCAATAGAGTTATCTACTACTTCGTATATTAAATGGTGAAGACCTTTTTCAGAAGTATCTCCAATATACATTCCTGGTCTTTTTCTAACAGCTTCAAGTCCTTTTAAGACTTTGATATTGTCTGCTTTATAATTTGTCATTTATTACCTTTTTTTTAAAAATTATATCAAATATTAAGTGGCATAACTATTGTTATAAAATTGTCTTCTTTTAAAACAAAAGGAATATTTGGTTCATTTAAACCTAATATGAATTGTTCACTTTCAATTGTATTTAAAAAGTCTATTATGTATTTACTATTTACTGCAAATTTAAACTCTTCTATATTTGAGTTAGTTTTAAATTCGGTTTTTGCTTGTAAGGTTTCATCTGAAATACTTTCTATTTTAACTTTATCTTTAGTAATTATTATTTTTACTTCATTGGATATAATGCTTATCTGTTTTAAATGAGATAAAAACTCTTTTGTTGATAGTTTGATTTCATATTTTAATTCTTTTGGAATTATTCTTTCATATGTAGGAAAGTTTCCATTTATTAGTTTTGTAAAAAACAGTTTATTTTTGTTTTTTAGTATCAAGTAGGTGTCATTAAAGTATATTTTCATATCATCTTCTATAATTCTTTTTATTTCTGCTATTGATCTTTTAGGAATTATTATTTTTTCTTCTTTTGTTGATATTTTAGTAAATACTACGGCTAATCTTCTTGTATCTGTTGATACAAAAGAACTATTTTCTTTTAGATCAAATAAAGCTCCGTTAAGTTCGTATTTAGGATTATTATTGTCTATTACGGGGTAAATTTTTTTTATAATTTCTTTAAATTCTTTTATATTAGTTTTTAATTCTGTTTTATTTTCTGTAGGTGGAAATTTTGGAAATTCATGTGTATTGAAAGAACTTAGTTTATATATTGAATTGTCTTGAGAAATTATTGTTTTATTGTTTTCTGTTTTTATTTCTATTTCTTTATTTTTTAGTGTTTTTATTATATCTGCAAATTTTTTTCCATTTATTGTTATTTCACCTTTAGAGATTATTTCATTTTCTGTTTCTATCATTAGACCTATCTCTTTATCTGTTGCTTTAAATATTAATGTTTTATCTGCTTTTATAAAAATGTGGGAAGTAATTTGAGTGTTGTCTTTTTTTTCAACAAAAGCAAGAAGTTGATTGATTATATTTTCTAGTATTTGTTTTTTTATTTTTATATGCATTTCTTACTCCTTAATATTATAATTTTTTATAGTAGTAGTAGTAGTTATGTTGAAAATGTGAAAAACTTCATTTTTTAACCGTCTGGTGGTGGGTTTTGATGTGAATTTAAATGTGAAAAACTTCATCTTTATTCACTTTTTAGTTGAATTTTATTTTTTAATTCTTCAATTTTCATTTTAAACTCTTTTTCTTTTAGTTTTTTATTAAATGCTTTTATAGCATGGCTTACTGCACTATGATCTTTAAGACCGAAATATTTTGCAATGGTAGGAGTAGATTTATGAGTTAGCTCTCTTGCAAGGTATATTGCACATCTTCTTGCAAGCACAATTTTTCTATTTCTGCTTTTAGAAATTATTTCACTTGGTTTTATATTAAACTCTTTTGCTATTAATTTTATAATATCATCGAGAGTTACTTCTTCTTTTCTATCTCCTATATAATCTTTTAGTGCTTGTCTAGCAAAATCTATTGTAATTTCTTTAATTCCTACTATTTTAGCAAAGGCATTTATTTTAGTAATAACACCTTCTATTTCTCTAAGATTAATATCAAGTTCTGTTGCCATATATTCAATTACTTCAATGGGAATTTTAAAACCATTTAAAATACATTTATTTTTAATAATAGCTATTTTAGTAGAAAGTTCAGGCGGTTGAATATCAACAATTAATCCTGCACCAAAGCGACTTTTTAATCTTTCCACTAAATTATTTATTTTTTTAGGGGCTCTATCTGAACTTAAACATATCTGTTTTTTTTGTTGGTATAGTTCATTAAAAGTGTGAAAAAACTCTTCTTGAGTATCATCTTTCCCTGCAAAAAATTGAACATCATCAATTAATAATACATCACAATTTCTATATTTATTTCTAAATTTATCCATTTCTCCTGCAGATAAATGTTTTCTAAACTCGTTTAAAAATTGTTCACTTGTTATATAAATGACTCTTAATTTATTTTTTAGATGATTTCCTATAGCTTGAAGTAGATGAGTCTTTCCAAGACCTACTCCTCCGTATATAAATAGAGGATTATATGCATTTCCCGGGTTTTCAGCTACATTTTTTGCAGCAATATATGCAAATTGATTTGATGAACCAATTATAAATGTTTCAAAAGTGTATTCTGGTAGTAGTAAAGAATTAGAAATTGTAGGTTGTAAATTTATTACTTTTTTTTCTATTTTTTTTGTAGATATTTCTATTTCAGGAGTGATTCCTAATTCTTTTTCAAAAAATTCTTGAAATTTTTTTACATATTTTCTTTTTATATAATTTTTAATATAAATATTTGGAGTAATTATTGTAATATGTGAAACATCAGTTATTTGTGCTGATAAATTTTTAATAAATTTATTATAATTAGGGTCATTTTTTAAGTGAAATTTAAGTTTTTCAAAAATATTCAAGTTACCCCTTTGTGAATTAAATATTCACATATAAAAAAAATGTGAAAAACTATGTGAATAATTATGTGAATAATATTTTAACATAACGGAAAATAAATGTCTACAGAAGTTTTTCACATAGTGAAAAAAGATGTGAAAAAAAAGGAAAAATGTGAAAATTTTAGGAATAGATCCTGGAACAATAAAGTGTGGATATGCAATAATAGATGTGAAAAACGGAATTAATTTAGTAGAAGCAGGAGTTATAAAAATTAAAGAAAAGATTCTTCAGTATCAATTAAGTGAATTAATAGAAGGTATAGATACAATCTACCGCAATGATATAGATGAAGTGGCTATAGAAGATATTTTTTATGCATATAATCCTAAAACAGTATTAAAACTTGCTCAATTTAGAGGAGCTTTATCTTTAAGGATATTGCAAATTCATGGAAATTTTGCAGAATACACACCTTTACAAATAAAAAAAGCTGTTACTGGAAATGGTAAAGCAACTAAAGAACAGGTTGCTTTTATGGTAAAAAAGATTTTAGGGATAAAAACTCAAATAAAACCTCTTGATATTACAGATGCTATTGCAGTTGCTATTACTCATGCTCAGAGAAAGAGAAATTTAGTCATATATCGATAAAGCGAGAAGTTTTGCCTATGGCTGGTTGAGTAGGGGTGGAGTGGTTCACAATTTTTTATGGGAAAGTGAAGTAACAAATATATTTATATCTGCTCTATTTTTAACTTTATTGAAATACTCTTTTAAAATCTTTTCTCTTTTATAAACAATATAGTCATTTAATACAATCTTTTTAATCTTTTCAAAAGGCAGGTAGGCTTTTCCCTCTTTTTTTTCAATATAAAATCTTTTATACATTAATCCTTCCTCAATAATTGGAGTAAAAGTATTAACTTTTGTATTTTTAAATAAAAATAGAAGATTCATAGGCAAATTTTTATAGGAATATGTTTTTAAAGGAGCAAACATCATACTATTTAAAGCTTTAGGAGTTGGAGCTTTGTAAACTCTTACTTTAATAGTCTGAAAAATAGTATACCTACCTTTATGTTTTTTATAAAAATTTTTTAATTTTTTATCATTAACTTTTAATTCTTGTTTTACTATTTCATCAAAAAGCCTTTCCTTTGCTATCTCTTTTTTTAAGTTTTCTAAAAAAGAGTGATACTTTCCTCTTGAAACTAAATATTCCTTAAACTCAAATGAACTTATTCCATTTCTTTGTGCTATTTTAGAAATAACCTCTTCTACATCATAATCATCTACAAAAATATTATGTTTTTTTATCTCATATTCAATTAATTTACTATTTATTAAATAATTCAAAGCTTCTTTTTGGCTAAGATTCATTTTTTTCTCAGTTTCTTTTAATTCATAACTCGTAATAGGAAGATTATTGACTACTCCTATAACTTTATCTACAACTTCAGCTTTTAAAAATAAAAAGGATAATATTAATATAATTTTTTTCATTTTACACCTTCAAAATAGTCTCTGATTTTATTTAAGTTTTTAACTGTTTTTAAAAGTTCATCTTCTCCTAAGATATTAATCATTTCTAAATGAAATTCTTGAGCAATTTCTGTAGCCTCTTTTAAAATCTGTTTACCTTTATCAGTTAAAATTATATAAAAAGAACGGCTGTTTATCTCTTCTTTGTAAATATATTGTTTCTCTTCTAAAGATTTAGCTATTCTTGTAATAGTAGCTTTATCTCTTTTTAAAATGTTTGCAAGTTCTGATGGAGTTAATTTTTCAAATTCAATAAGTTTCATCAATGCATACTGTTCAGACGATAAAGACAGTTTTTTAATTTTTTTATTAAATTTTTTTCTAATCATATTTAAAGTGGTAGTTAAAGCAAAACCTAAAGAAGTCTCTTTTGAATATTGCATATTCAACCTTTTACATTGAATATGCAATTATTACAAAGAAAAAAGAAGAAAGCAAGTATTATTTGCTTGCGATACTGACTAAATAGGCTGAAACAATGCAAATTTTAACTGAAAAAAAGCGTTAA
>CAZEOW010000025.1:0-12146 GCA_964514005.1 uncultured Nautiliales bacterium | reverse complement strand
GCTGAAACAATGCAAATTTTAACTGAAAAAAAGCGTTAAAAAAAATGCACTAAAAAAAGCGGTTTGCATTTTTTAGCTTTTTTGAAGTGTTAAAAAATTTGCCCTCTTGTTGAAGACATTTAGTCAGTGCCAATTAAAATTTATATTGATTTTTAGATATTTTTTAGGTATATTAAAATAAAAAAGGAAATAAAATGAGTTTTGAAGAAAAAAATTTAAAAGAAAAAATAGAAGCAATTGAAGAAGTTTTAAAACAAGATGTTTTGCCAATGTTAGCTTTTGATGGAGGGTATGCTGAAGTTTTAGATATAAAAGAGAGTAATGGAGAAACTCATGTATTTATTAGATATGGAGGAGCTTGTGCAGCTTGCTCGGCAGCTGGAGGAGCAACTCTATTTGCAATAGAAGAAACTTTAAGAAGAAAATTAAATACCGATTCTATAAGAGTATTCCCAATTTAATTATTAGGAGATCTAATGAAGTTAATTTTTATTTTAGTATCAATAATAGGTTTTATTACTCCATATCTGCTTTATTTTTCCCTTTCATTTAATAATGAAACTCTTAAACTATTTGCAATAAATGCCCTACCATATTTTAACTTTATATATTTTTCTATAGTAGTGTTTATGTTTTTTATAGGCTTAAAAAAGAGTTTTGCAAGATATGCTCAACTAATTTTTGTTCCTATCTATATAGGATTTATCTTTGTAAATTATTATTTTTTTAGTAAAATTAAGATAGAAAAAATTGCAAAAAAACATCCTCAGGCAAAAATAGTAAAGATAGTAGAATTAAAAAAGATAAATGGATTTAAACTTATATATAAAAACGGACCTTATGCATTAATAATTCCTTACAAAAAAAAGAATACAAATCCCTTTAATTATAAAAAGGATAAAAGAGAATGAGAGTTTTAGTTGTAGGCGGTGGACCAGCAGGCAGTACTGCAGCAAGATTTTTAGCAAAAAAGTTTGATGTTACTTTAATTCAAGACAAAAAAGACTTTGATAAACCTTGCGGAGGAGGAGTTAAAACCAAAATATTTAATCAATTTAATTTAGACACTAACTTAATAAAACATAAACTCTCTCACGTATACATGGTATATAAAAACAAAAAAATAAAAATTCCTCTAAAAGGAGAAAATTTAAGTATAGTTTTAAGAAAAGAGTTTGATAAACATTTAAGAGAATTAGCTCAAAAAGAGGGAGTTAAACTATATTATGGAAAACTTAAAGATATTCAAAATAACACAGCTATAATAAAAATAGACAATTTAATATTTAAATTTAAATTTGATATTTTAATAGCAGCAGATGGAGTAAATTCAACTACAAGAAAAGTATTAAATCTTCCTTTAGTTCCTTCAACTATAACTCACTATGCAACAGTAAACAATAAAATAGATACATGTTATTTCTATTTTGATAAAAAAGTAGCAGGAAATTTCTATGCTTGGACATTTCCTCATAATAACCAAACCCATATAGGAACTGTTACAAAAGAAGAATTCCAAAATTTAGTAAAAACTTTAAACTTAAAGATTAATAAAATCCAAGGATATAAAATTCCTCTGTGGCAAGAAGATATTATATATCAAAAAAACAATATATTTTTTGTAGGAGATGCAGCAGGTCAAGTTATGCCTCTTAGTTTTGAAGGAATCTATTACGCAATGCACTCTGCTAAAATTTTAGCAGATTCAATAATAAAAAATTTAGATTATAAAGAAGAATGGAACGAAAGATTTTTAAAAGAGTTTAGATTCTTAAAAAAAATGCAATATTTTATGGCAAATAATCTATTAAGAGATTTAATAATAAACCTTCAACAAATTCCTTTTATCAAAAACTCTAGTGTAAACTTATGGTTAGGAAAGTAAAATGATAAAAAAAGTAATTATATTTATTGCAATTTTTCTTCAAGCAGATATTTTACCTACTTTTTTTAGTAAATGTATTTCAATAAAATCCACAAATTTTGAAATACCAATGATAAAAGACAATTTTATAGAAATAAAAAAATATAGCTGTAATATTAAATCTAATAAAATTATTTTTATAGGAGTTACTAAAACTTTACCGGGAGTTTTAAAAATAAGAAACAATATAAACAATAAAGACTTTTTATTAAAACACGTATGGATAAAAAGACATTTTAGTGCTCTTTATATAGATAAATACTCTAAAACTGGTTCATTTACTATTCAAATTACAAAGACAAATGCTATTAAATTTATATTTCACACAACAAATTATAAAGAGATTTTTCATTTATCCAGAAAATTAAATTTTAAAAAAATAAAAGAGGCTATTTTAAACAAAGAAATAGAAAATACTCTTTAATATTTACATCCACTCTAAAACTTTTTCAACTTCTTTTACTTCATATGTTTTTAATTCATCCGACTTAACTGGAGCAACTGCTCTTTTAAAACCTAAACTTGCTGCTTCCTTTAATCTTAAATCAATACCTGAAACTTCTCTAATATCTCCAACAAGGCTAACTTCTCCTATAAAAACAGTCTCTTTACTAATTGGTCTATTTCTAAAACTACTTACAATCGCTGCTATAATAGCTAAGTCTGCTGCCGTTTCGTTAATTTTTATACCTCCTGTTACATTAATAAAAACATCATACTGATTAAAAGGAAGATTTAGTTTCTTTTCAAGTAAAGCTAAAATCATATTAAGTCTTGTTAAATCAAATCCTGTTGAGCTTCTTTTTGGAATATTGTAACTCTCACTTACAAGAGCTTGAACTTCTAAAACTATAGGCCGTGTTCCTTCTAATACAACAGTAATAGCACTTCCAGGAATTGCTTTTTTACTAAAAAAACTTCTATTTTTAGCACTTACTAGCCCCTCTTTTGTCATTTCAAAAATTCCTATTTCACTAGTTGAGCCAAATCTATTTTTAAAAGCTCTAAGAATTCTTAACTCTTTACTTGTTTCTCCTTCAAAATATAATACAGTATCTACCATATGCTCAAGCACTCTTGGACCTGCAATAGAACCCTCTTTTGTTATGTGACCTATTATAAATATTGGTGTTTTAGTCTCTTTTGCAACTCTCATAAGCTCAAATGTTGCTTCTCTTACTTGAGAGACACTCCCGGGAGCTGATTGAAGATTTTGAGAAAATATTGTTTGTATAGAATCAATTATTACTAATTCATACCCTTTTTTTATCTCCTCTATAATATTTTCAATAACTATCTCTGGAAAAAGATATAATTTATTATTAGATATTTTTAACCTATCTGCCCTTATTTTAATCTGTCCGGGTGACTCTTCTCCTGCTACATATAAAACTTTTTTATTTAAGTTTCCTGCTAATTTTAACATAAGAGTTGATTTTCCAACTCCCGGACTTCCTCCAATTAACACTAAACTACCGGGAACTATTCCTCCTCCTAATACCAAATCAAGTTCACTATCATTAGTAGAAAATCTCTCAATTTCCTCTTTTTCTATTTCATCAAATCTTAATACTTTTTGAGTTGTCTTTATTTGCTTTGTAGAGGTTTGAGTAACTTCTACAAAACTATCCCAAGCTCCACACGCAGGACATCTCCCCATCCATTTAGAACTTTTATATCCGCACTCTATACATTCAAACATAGTTTTTGTTTTAGCCATTTATAAGTCTTTCTATAATTTCATTATATTTACTAATTCCAGATGTATTTGCAAGAATAGTTAAATATAATTTTCTCCACGCTATTAAAGCTCCTATTAAAAAAATAATATAAAATACAATCAACCATTTATTCTCTTTTAAATCTATTACATACTCATCTTTAAATTTTCCAACTAAAATAAAAATAAAAATTGAAACAATTAATCCACTTCCTATATAAAAAAGAATTTCACTCTTCATTGAAAATACTTTTTACTATACCTTCTACAAACTCTTCTCTGTCAAACTTTACTAAATCTTGTGGTTTTTCGCCTACCCCTATAAAGTAAATAGGCAGTCTTAAGATTTTTGCTATTGTAAACACACTACCTCCTTTTGCTGTTCCATCAAGTTTTGTTATTATAATTCCATCAACTCCTATTAGTTCTTTAAAAGTTTTAGCTTGATTTATAGCACTGCTTCCTTGAGTTCCATCTATTATTAATATTACTTTATGAGGAGCATTAGAATAAGCTTTTTTTGCAACATTTACTATTTTTTTCAATTCGTTTTGTAAATTTACTTTATTATGTAATCTTCCTGCTGTATCTATTATTGCAATATCTATATTTTTTGCTTTTGCACTTGATATTGTATCAAATGTTACTGCTGCTGGGTCGTGTCCTTGCTTTGTCTTTATAATAGGAATATTTAGCTTTTCAGCCCACAAAGATAATTGTTCTATTGCTGCTGCTCTAAATGTATCAGCAGCACCTAAAATAACAGATTTACCTTCATTTTGAAATTTATAAGCAAGTTTTGCAATAGTTGTAGTTTTTCCAGCCCCATTTACTCCTATAATTAAAAAAACAAATGGTTTATCATCAATTTTTAAGTCATTATTTGGTGTATCAAACACCCATAATAGTTCTTTTTTTAATTTATCTCTTGTTACCTCTTCAGGTAACTTTTCTACTATTTTTTCAACTAAATCATAATCTATATCAGCTTCTAATAAAGCTTCTTCTATTAAATCTTTTGGAAGTTTCTCTTTTTTTTCACTTCCTACTACACTTTGAATAGCCTCTTTTGTTTTTTGTAACGCTTTTTTAAATAACCCAAACATATTTCTCCTTTAAAATTTTTCTTCTTTTAACATCTCATATGGCACAAACTTTTCATATTTAATTGTTTTATTATTTTCTAAAATTACAATTGTTGGATAATATTTGATATTAAAAAAACTTTTTAATTTTGTAGAATTTATTTCGTAAAATTTTAAATTAAGTTTTTTTAACACCTCTTTTTGTGCAAAAGAGTAATCTGAATTATCGCAAAATATTAAAATAACCCTTTTTTTTGGGTAAATTAATTTATTGTTTTTTATTATTATAATTTCTTGTTTTAGTTTTACTTCTTTAGGTGCTTTTTTTGTTTCTTGAGAACAACCTAAAAAGAGTATAATAAATATTATAAAAAATCTCAAATATTACCTTTTTATTGGAATTTTATCAAAGGAATGTGAAATGAAGCAAGAATTTAGAAACTTTTGTTTAAAACAAAAAAAATTTAACAGATATTACTACTCTAAAATAATAGGAAAAGAACTTTATAAAATGGCTAAAAATTATAAAAGAATTTTATTTTTTATCCCTTTAAAAGATGAGGTAGATATTTATTGGGTTTTAAAAAAGTTAAGAAAAGAAAGAAAAGAAATTTTCGTTCCTTTTATGGAAGATTTAAGCTTTAAAATGGTAAAATATCAATTGCCTTTACAGAAAAAAAGGTTTTCAATTCTTGAGCCTATCAACAAACAAAAAACTCTTTCAAAAGTTGACTTAGCAATTGTTCCTATTGTTGGAATGGACAAAGATTTCAGACGCATAGGCTTTGGAAAAGGTATGTATGATAGATTTTTTGATAATCTATCCTATAAGCCTATGATAGTATTTGTGCAGTTAAAACCTTGTATTAGTTTACAAAAACTTAGCACATTTTATGATATAAAAGCTAATGAATATATAAGTTTTAAAGTAAGGAGAAAAAATGACAATATGGGTTATAGTCGCTATTTTTTTATCACTTCTCGCGGGGTTTTTTATAGCAAAAAGATTTGATAAAAGCAAATATGAAATCTATATCGAACAGGCAAAAGCAAAAGCTAAAGCAATAGAGCATGAAGCTGAAATTTTATTTGAAAATGCAAAAGCTAAAGCTAAAGAGATAGAACTCGAAGCTAAAAAAAATTATGAACTTGAGGAGATGAAACTTAAACAAGAGTATGAAAACAAATTAAATGAAATTTTAAACAAAGAAAAAGAGATAGAAGAACTTTTAAATACTCATTTAAAAGAGAAAAAAGAGCTTGAAAAAGAGCTTAAATTAATTAATAAAGAAAGAGAACTTTTACAAAAACTTCAATCTCAATATAAAGAGAAAATTGAAGAAGCAAAAAATCTTTTAGAAAATGTTGCTGGATTAACAAAGGAAGAAGCAAAAAATCTTTTGCTTGATAAAATAAAAGAAAATTTAAGAGAAGAAGAAGCTCATCTTACAAGAAAAGTATTAAAAGAGGCTCAAGAAAATGCTAAGAAAAAAGCTGAATTTATTATAGCTCAGGCTACTACAAGATATGCGGGAGAGTTTGCAGGAGAGAGACTTATAAATGTTATAAATATAGGTGATGATGAAATGAAAGGTAGAATTATAGGAAAAGAAGGAAAAAATATTAAAACTCTTGAGATGATTACAGGATGTGATATCATTATAGATGATACACCCGGTATTATTACTGTTAGTAGTTTTAATATTTATAGGAGACAAATTGCAGTTGAAACTATAAAAAGATTGATTGAAGATGGTAGAATTCAGCCAGCAAGAATTGAAGAAATTTATAAAAAAGTAGAAGAAGAATTTGAAGAAAAAGTGGCAAAAGAGGGTGAAGAGATTTTAATGGATTTAGGTTTAAGTGGTGCAGGTATTCATCCAGAACTTGTAAAATTAATAGGAAGATTAAAATTTAGAGCAAGTTATGGGCAAAATGCCCTTGGACACTCTTTAGAAGTTGCTCATTTAGCTGGAATTATGGCGGCTGAAATGGGAGGAGATGAGCTTCTTGCAAAAAGAGCTGGAATATTGCATGATATAGGTAAAGCTTTAACTCACGATTTTGGTGGAGATCATGTAAGTTTAGGTTATGATATTTGTAAAAGATATAATGAACCTGAAGTTGTATTAAATGCTATAAGAGCTCACCATGGTCATGAAGAACCAACAAGTATAGAATCAGCGGCAGTTTGCACAGCAGATGCTTTAAGTGCAGCAAGACCGGGAGCAAGAAGAGAAGTTTTAGAAGCTTTCTTAAAGAGAGTTGAAGCACTTGAGAGTATTGCAAAAAGTTTTATAGGAGTTATTAATGCTTATGCTTTAAATGCAGGAAGAGAAATAAGAGTTATAGTAGAAGCTGATTTAATTAATGATGATGAAGCAGTGCTTTTATCTAGAGAAATTGCAAAAAGAATAGAAAATGAAGTAACCTTTCCTGGAGAAATAAAAGTGAATGTGATTAGAGAAAAAAGAGCTGTTACAAAAGCTATTGCTTAAAGGTAATAGATGGAAATTTTAGTTAAAGCGTGTGGAGAGTTTTATACAAATTGTTATATTATAGATAGAAAAATTATTATAGACCCCGGAGTTGGAGCATTTGAATTTGTAAAAGAGTATGTTAAAAATCCTATAGCTGTTATTAATACTCATGGACATTTTGACCATATTTGGGATAATAAAAAAATTAAAGAGTTTTATAATATACCTATTTATATTCATAAAGATGATGCTTTCTTTTTAGAAGAAGATCCATTTAATTATAACCCACCAAAAGTTAAAGCCGATTATTTATTAAAAGAGGGGATTTATAAAATAGGAGATTTTGAAGTAAAAATAAGACATTTCCCTGGCCATACGCCAGGGAGTATAACTATTGAGATAGAAAAAGAGTTGTTTAGTGGGGATTTTATATTTGATGGAAGTATAGGAAGAGTAGATTTTCCTTATTCTGATAAAACTAAAATGAAAGAATCTATAAAAAAATTTTTAGAAATTAATTATGATAAAAGAATTCTACCGGGACACGGAGCTACTACAACTATTAAAAAAGCCCAAAAGATTTTACAACAAAGTAAAATAATTCTTTAAAAATAAAACAACCTCATAAAATATACTTTTTTCACCTTTTTGCCTTATTTCTAACTCTTTTGCAAGAAGAAAATCTAAAAGTTCTAAATAATTTTTATCTTTTAATTTTATAGCTAATCTTACTCTGTTTTGTTCTATACTAATTGGTAATTTATATCCTAAAAGCTTCTCTAAAGAAGCTTCACCTGTAGTTTTTATAAAAAGATAATAAGTATAAAGGTCTCTAATATATCTAATAAAAGAGCTTAAAATCCTTCTAAAATCATTTTTTTCAAGTAAAATATCCAATTTTGGTAAAAATTCTTTTCCTTCTATAATATATTCAAACAACTCTTCAAAAGACTCATCTTTATATGCAAAAACTAATTCCTTTACATCATCTACATAAATTTCTTTTTTATACAAAGATAATTTTTCAATCTCTTTTTCTAAAAACAGTGCATCTACACTTTTAGCTAAATATAATCTCGCCTCATTAGATAAAGAAATATTAAACTTTCTTTCATACTCTTGAATAGTTAATACTAATTCCTTTAAACTTGGCTCAAAAAATCTAACCTGATTTTTACCAAATTCATTAATACCTTTATTTGAATAGAAAAAAAAGAAAAAATAATTATCTTTTACAATAGAAATTAATTCTTTTATCTCTTTTAAAGATTTACTATGCCTAATAATAAGAACACTTTTCCCACCAAATAAAGAGTTTTGAAGTAAATGATTTTTAGCTCTTTGAAAATCGTAATCATCATAAATAAGTTTTAAAATATCATCATTTTTAAATTTTTCTTCAATTTTTTTTTCATACTCTTTTAGATAAAATTCATTCCCATAAAAAAGGCAATAATTAGGAAGAGTGGTTAATTTATCAAACTCTCTCTTGTACAACAACTTTTCCTTTTATTTTAGCACTTACGATATTTGCATTTGTAATTTTTAATTTAACTTTTTCAAAAAGATTAAATTTTTTCTTATCTTTTAAAAATACTCTTGCACCTAATAATAAACCTTCAGTAATTTTAGCAATAGGAGGAATCTCTGTATCTTCTATAATAGCATTATATTCATTATCTATATGTTTTACAGCATATCTTGCATATTTTCTATCATAAAAATCCCACTCAACTTTCATTGCTTCTCTTTCTAATTCACTAATTTTTACAACAAGTGCTTCTATATTTTTTAATATAAACTCTTTTTGTTTTCTATCATTTCTTAAAATAGCTTTTAACAATCTATGAAGAGTTAAATCTGAATATCTTCTAATAGGAGAAGTAAAATGAGTATATTTTTCAAACCCTAAAGCATAATGACCTAAATTAATAGCTTCATATTTTGCTTGTTGCTGAGCTCTTATTATTAATTTATCTACCTCTTTTTTTATTCCAAGTTCCTCGGCTTGTTGTTGAATTTTTTTTACATTTTCAACAAAATCATCTCCATTTGCCTCAATTCCAAGAGATAGTAAATTTTCATATAATTCATCAATACTGTTTTTCGAAGGCTTTTCATGAACTCTAAAAATTCCAAAATCAATCATTTTAGCAGCTGCTTTATTTGCAAGCAACATACAATCCTCTATTAGTGAATGAGAAGGAGTCTCTTTTTCTATTTCTACACTCTCTATTTCTCCATTTTCATTAAGAGTCATTTTAATTTCATCACTACTAAAATCAAGCCCCGTTTTTAATCTTTCTTTTCTTATATATTTTATTTTCTCCCATAAAGGTAATAACCAATCTAAAATTTCTTTATCAATATTATCTACATTTTGAAAAGATCCATCTAAAAATTCATCTACCCTATCATAAGAATATTTTCTCTTAGATTTAATCACTGCTTCAAATAGTTCTTCTTTTTTAGAAGAAAGATTTATCTTAAAAACAAAAGCCAACCTATCTTCATTCTCTTTTAAAGAACATATATTCTCACTCAACTCCCTTGGTAACATAGGAATAGATTTATGAGGAAAATATATACTAAAGCCTCTTTCTTTTGCCTCTTTATCTATATTACCATTTAAATATACATATTCACTAACATCTGCAATAGCTACATAAAGATTATTTGTCTTTTTATCAAAATATATAGCATCATCATGATCTTTTGCACTCACTGGATCTATTGTGCAAAAAGGCAGATGAGTTAAATCTATTCTATCTGGATACATACTCTTATCTACAAAATCTCCAAAAGCTCTTGCTTCTAAAATAGCCTTTTTACTAAATTCTTCTTTTTTATTATAAAGACCTAAAGATATTTTTTCATCAATCCAAGGATCATCTATTACCCCTAAAACTTCTACTATTTTATGAGTATAGTTATCTATTTTAAATACTGCTCCTTCGGGTAATTTTTTTAATGTTTTTTTTCTTTCGTTTACAAAAACAGGAAGTTGAGTTTTTACATTTTTTAAAATAGGAATTTTTTTACCATTTTTTATTTCAAAAGTTAAATAAGCAATAGTTACACTAAATGCTTTCTCTAAAATATATACCACTTTTGCTTTGGGTCTTGATTTTTTATTAAAAAGCTTTTGGGCTATTACTATATCACCTTTTCCAGCCCCATTAATATCCCAACTCTCAATCAATAAATCTTTTTCTTTTACTCCCCAAACTTCTAAAAATCCTATTCCTTTTTTAGTAATATCTAACTTTCCTATTCTATATTTAGACTTTAATTTTATAATTTTTCCATCGCTTACTATTTTTAAAGCAATTAAATCATTAACAATATCTCTTTTATCTCTTGGAATATCTTTTCTTGCTATTCCTTTAATAAGTTTATAAGCAAATTCTTTCAACTCTATCCTTTTACTTTCTCCAACGCACTTTTTAATGCTTCAGTATCTAAATTATATCTTTTAGCAATTTCTAATGCTTTTTGAACACTCTCTTTTGAAACAGGTTTAATTAAATCTACAGCTTCTCTTAAAACAAGTAAACTCGCACTTTCAACTTTATAAGGAGCTTTTGGATTCTCAATATTCTCCATAGCTTCTATCAAATCATTACTAAAATTCCAATGTTTAAAAATTTCAACAGTAATTTCATTTATATTTGCACCTATAAATTCCCTTTCAAGCATATATCTCTCTTCTCTTTGAAGTCTTGATTTAAATCTTTCTTCTAAACCTTCTTCTTTTAAAATAAGAGCTATTACAACCGTTCCTATATCTATTAAAAATGAATCTGTTGCTAAAATATCAAGTCTACTTCTTTCTCTTCTATACCATTGAATAGCAATAGAATTCCTATAAATAGATACATCGTGAAACTTCTGTTCACTAATCCCATACGCTTCAAGGTCAAATTTTAAAGAATTTCTAATCGCAAAAGATATTGCAAATCCTTTTACAGTTGCCATACCAAATAAAGAAACAGCCTGATCAACAGATTTTATTTGTCTTGTAAAGCCATATAAAGGAGAATTAGCAGCTTTTAACAAATTAGCCGTAAGCATTGGATCTTCTTTTACCACTTTTACTAAATCAGCAATTGACGAATTTGGATCACTTGTTATCTTTTGAATTTCAATTACACTTTTTGGTAAAGGAGGTAAAGCCTTAATTTGTGAAATAATCTTATTATTCATTCTATACTCCTTAAAAGATTTTCTATATTTTCATTATATCCATAATTTTGAATATAAGCCTTTAAAACTCTTTTAGCTTTCTCTTTTTGATTTTTTCTTAACAATATCTTAGCAAACATCTCCCAACTCTGATAATTTTCAGAATTTATAGAGTTGGCTTTTAAAGCCCACTCTTTTGCTTTTTGTAAATTATTTTTATTAAAATAATAAGTTGATAACAAAATAGCATTATCAAAAGTTGGCGAAGAGTTAAATTTATTTAATAAATACTTATCATCAATTTTCTCCTCTTTTATTAGAGGATATTTAGGAGTTATTATAACCTCTTTTTTAGGTTTTATTACCTTTTCTTTAGTTTTTGTCTTATTTTCTTCTAATTTTGATAGCTTATACATAATAAAAAATTTAAAAGGCAGGTATTCTTTTGGCATTAAAAAAGATAATTTCCTAACTTTAGCAGAATCAGATGAAAGCAGTTTTTGCAAATCACTCTTAGAAAAATTAACTTCGGGAAGTAAGAAAATCTCTTTTATAGGTTCTTTTTCAAATTCCTTTTTATTTGTTTCAAACTCACTTTTATTTATATCAAACTTACTCTTATTTATTTCTACTAAATTTACTGTTGTATTTACATCTATATTTAAATCATCTATTTTTAGTTTCTTTTTTTTATTAGTAGAAATGCTAAAAATTAATCCTAATATCCCTAATACTCCAACTAAACCTAATAA
>CAZEOW010000024.1:0-12574 GCA_964514005.1 uncultured Nautiliales bacterium | reverse complement strand
CCATATTTATTTTCTAAGATAACTTTTATCTTTTTTACTTCTGTATGACACTTATCAGAGTTTTCATATTTTTTTGAAGCTTTTATTTCATATACTTTTTTTGAAATAGGAGTTATTTTAATTTTATATTTATCAAATATTGGTAGAGTTTTTGGAGGTATTATGTTTAGAGTATTTTTTTGTATATTTAAAACTTTTATTTTGTCTAATGTTATTTTTTCTCCTAACTTTATTCCAAAAGCACCTGTTATTTGAGTAGCAAAAAGTAGTGAGGCTATAAAAATAATAGTATATTTCATCTAAGCCCTTTTTTTATTATTATATCAAAAAGATATCCTCTAATTTTAGGGGGAATTTTATTTTTTCTGGCATATTCTTTAAATTCTTTTGATAATTTGTTTTTTTTGTAAGGGGATATAAATATTTCATCTTTATTTGAATCTATTGCTATTTTTCCTTGAATTACACAAGAGAAATTTGTTTTTATTATTTCATCTTTTTGGGCTTTTGTAGTTAGAATTCCTAACTCTTTTAGAATTAAGTCTACTTTTTTTATATCAATTTTTGGATTTTCTTTTTTAAATTTATAGAGTTTTTCTGTTTTAGTCCAATTTTTTTGGATTAATAAATTTTTATCTTCTTCTAAATACTCAAAGCTTCTTTTAACTCCATCTTTAAATAGTTTTATAAATTCATCTGAAAACTTTTTTCTAAAAAAGTTTCTTTTATATTTTGTATCAAAATTGCTTTTGTCTATAAAATGTTTTATTTTGTTTTTTTGTAAATATTTTAGTATTTCATCTTTTGAAGTATTAAAAAATGGTCTATAAATTTTATAAAACTCTCTATCTTCCCACTCACTCATAGAAATTAACTCTTTTAATCCAGCTCCTTTACTAAGTTGCATCAAAAACCACTCAAATCTATCGTTTAACTGATGAGCTAATATTAAAGTTTTATATCCATTTTCTTTTATGATTTTTTCAAAAAACTCAAATCTACATTTTCTTGCATTAGCCTCAGAAAATTTTTCTAAAAAACAATCTTTTATAAATAGCTTTTTGTTATATTTTTTTGCTAACTCTTTTGCATATTCTACTTCTAAATCACTTGTTTCGCGAGTGTGGTAATTTACAATCGCTAAATCAAATTCCATTTTATCTAATAAATAAAAAAACAGAGCACTTGAATCTGTCCCGCCTGAGAATGCTAAAAGATTCAAACTATTTTTCCTATTAATTGATCTTTTGCAAGAGTTGTAATTTCTACATCATAAATTTCACCAATTTTTAAATTTTCTTTTTCACTTTCATTAATTAATATATCTCCATCAATCTCTGGTGCCCATAAAGTTGGTCTTGCACTAAAAAATAATCCATCTTCTGTTAGACCATCTAAAAAGCATTTAATTTTTTTATTTAGATCTTTTTTTAAAGAGTTTTTTGTTGTTTTTTTAACTATTTTTTCTATCTCTTTTACTCTTTTTTTTATTGTTTTAGGGTCTATTTTATCTTTTCTTTTAAAAGCCAATGTCTCTTCTTCATCTGAATATGCAAATACATTTACTCTATCAAATTCAAACTCTTTTAAAAATTCTTTTAATTCATTAAAATCTTTTTCACTTTCTCCCGGATGTCCTATAATAACAGAAGTTCTTATAAAAGAATTTTCTTTTTTCATTTCATTTAGTAAAGTTTTTATTTTTTTAGATGAACCTCTTTTCATTATTTTTAAAACTTTATCGCTTATATGCTGAATAGGTATATCAAAATAGTTAACTACATTTTTTGATTTGAATATTTTATTTATTAATCTTTTAGTTGTTGTAGATGGGTATAAATAAAGAATTCTTACATTTATATTATCTATTTTGTCTATTTCATCAATTAATCTCTCAAGCCCATCTCTTATTTTAAAGTCTCTTAAATAAGAACTTGAATCTTGAGAAATTAAACTAAAGTCTTTATACCCTTTTTGCTTTAGTTTTTTTATCTCTTCTATTACTTCATCTATTGATCTTGATTGAAGTCTTCCTTTGAAATTTGGGATAGCACAAAAGGCACACTTTTGATTACAACCTTCGCTAAGTTTTATATATGCGTGATAGTTGCTTCCTGTTATTATTCTATCTTCTTTATGAATTAAAAATACTCTTTTAGAAAACTGAGACTTTCTTTTTTTTATTAATTCTTCTATTTTATCAAAATCTCCAACTCCACTCCATACATCAACTTCTGGAATTTCTTTTGGAAGAATATCTTTGTATCTCTCACTCAGACAACCAGTTACTGTAAGAGTGGCATTTTCTTTTTTTAAAGAAGCAAGTTCGAGTATAGTCTCAATAGACTCTTCTTTTGCAGCTTCTATAAAGCCGCAAGTATTGACTATTAAAACATCTGCTTCATTGGGATTATTGGTGATTTCTCCTTTTAGTTTTGCAAGCATTACTTCTGAATCTACTAAATTTTTTGTACATCCAAGAGAGGCTAAGTATATTTTCAAGATAATCCTTTTTGATTTTATTTTATCAAAAGTGGTATAATAATGCAAAAAGGTAAAAAGTGGATAAAATAGGCTTAATAGTAGGAATTGTTTTATCTTTAGTTGGGTTATATAAAATAGATTCTTTTCTTTATCCTACTTTAGACTATTTTGGAAAATATGTTTTTTTTACTTTAATGAATATTTTTTCAATATGGCTTGTATATCTTTTTTTTAAAAGTTTTAATGGATTTTTAAAAATTTTAATGCCAACTTTAATGGGGGGAGTAGTTTTATTAGTAGGAGTGAAAATTGTTTAAAAAATTAATTTTCTTTTTTTGGGCTGTATTTTTATTTGGGCTTAGCAATTCAGATGTAATAGCCAATTTTTGGATGGATGAGTGTTATTGGGGAAAGGTAGTTGATAAATCTGGAAATGGTTATGATGCAACAGCTAAGAATAATGCTTCTTCTTATAAAGATGGGATAATTTTTAGAGATGGGAACTTAACAGGAAATGCTTATTTACAACTTGATAAATATTTACCTCTAACACAAAATTACTCTATTAAACTTTGGATAAAGTTTCCTTTAGGGGATAAAAGTGATAATCCAGCTTATTATAATATAGCTGATAGAGATGGAAGTGATGAAGATTTTATCTATTTTAAATATAGTAGCAGTTTTTTTGGAGGTGGATGGGATTGGTGTTTAAAAGATGGAAATGGAGAGCATTGTAATAGTTTTACTACTCCAGATGATGGTTGGCATATGGTAACTTTTGTAGCTAATTATAATGATAATAAGACATATTTTTATATTGATGACAATGATCCAGATAGTATGGATTATTATGTAGGAGGAGAACTTTATATATTAGGAAACAGTGATTATGATTTGGATAAACGATCTATAAATACTTTTATAGATGAATATACTGTATTTAATAAAGATTTAAATTCAGATGAAGTAAAAGAGATTTATAATAATGAAAAAAATGGATTGAATTTTGATGGAAGCCAAAGATATAACTTTACAATTACTCCAATTGAAATGGAAGCTGGAAGAGTTGATATTCATAATACTTTTAATGATACTACCTGGACTCATGTAGATTTTAATAAGAGTTTTAATACAACTCCTGTGATATTTAGTGTAGCAACTGCTAATGGTTCTGATCCAGCAAGTGTAAGATTTAAAAATATTACAAAAGATGGATTTGATATTGTTATAACAGAACCTTTAAATAAAGATGGTAAACATGTAGCCCAAAGTGTAAGTTATATTGCAGTTAATCCCGGACTTCATATTTTAGATGGGCATTACATTGATGTAAAAACTGTCTCTACAAAAAAATATCAAGTACGTCCAGATGATGGTAATACAGGATGGAGTAGAATTACTTTAGATGTACCAATTTGTAATGCAGCAATTCTTGCAAATATTCAAACTTTAAATAATTTAATAGATTCAATTCCCGGAAATCCTCTTAGACCTTGGACTACCGCTGTTTTGAGAAAAGTAGATAATTTTAATATAGATGTTGCTTTAGAAAAGAGTGAAGTAAAGGTTGATAGTATTAATAATAATGAGACTATTGCTATTTTAGCAACTGAGGGGGAAGTTAATGGAACTTTTACAGATATTAATGATAATAATATAAGTTATGAATTACGATTTATCCCTAAATATTTTAAAGGATGGAGTGATAGTAAATTATATAAGGATTTTTTAAATAGTTACGATTCAACTCCTCTAGTAATTGGTTGGAAAGATAGTAGATATGGTAATAATGGAGGTTGGGCAAGGCTATGGGATTTAACTGATTCAAATGTTAGTTTTGTAACTGATGAAGATAAATATAAAGATTCTGAAAGAAATCATATCAAAGAAGATTATACTTTTTTAGCTTTTTCACAATCTTTTCATATAGCAAAAACGGCTATTGTAAATTATAGAATGGATGAGTGTAAATGGGATAGTGATACTGATACTTATGAAATAGTAAACTATGGTAAAAAAGGAGCTGTTTATAATGCAACTGCTGGAAATGATGCAAATGTAACAAATGGAAAAATCTATAATGGAGGAGATATAAATTCAACAGATTCAAATGATAAATATATTTTAGCAGAAAATAATATAACTTTACCGGATAATTATAGTATAAGTTTTTGGGCTAAGTTTCCTTTAAATACTGATGGACATAAAGAATTTCAAGAAGGAAGTGGAGGATTTTTTGGAAGCCAAACAAATGTATATTATCTAAATATAGCTGATAGACCGGGAAGTGATAATGACTTTATTTATTTTAAATATGATAAAGATAATGATAAATGGTATGTTTGTGTAGATGATAATTGTCAAGAGTATGATGTAAGTTCTCTTAGTAATTGGCATATGATAACTTTTACATCTGATGGAAGTAAAACTAAATTTTATGTTGATAAAAATGAAACTTTAAGTTTTGATAATGTTGTAAATGGGGAACTTGGACTTATTTTTAATTCTGATTATAAAGCAGATGAAGATAATAAGCCAAATGGACAATCTATTGGAACTGTTGTTGATGAATTTAAAATATTTAATTTTGTTTTAGGTAGTAACGATATTTCTACCATTTATGATAATGAAAATAGTGGGCTTAACTGGGACGGCAGTTTTAGAAAGCTTGGAGGAGAGCCTGTTGCAAATTGGCAAATGGATGCGTGTGAGTGGAATAATACTACAGAGGATGTAAAAGACAGCAGTGAAAATAATTTAAATGGAACTTCTTATAATGGATTAAATACTGCTACGGGAAAAATTTGTAAAGCAGGTGAATTTGATGGGGAAGATGATTATATAAAAATAGATAATAATTCATTATTGAGTGTTAGTAAGTTAACATATATGGCTTGGATTAAAAGAAAAGATCCAAATGTTTCTAAAAACTCTTCTAAGTTAGAGGCTATTTTTATTAATCAAGATTCTAATAATGGTTTATATTTAGTAGAAAATAGTGATTCTAATAATCCAAATAAAGTTTTATTTAAGTTAAGAATTGGGGGAAATACAAAAGAGCTTTACTCTTCAACTGAGATTGATGATACAGATTGGCACCATATAGCAGCTACTTATGATGGAAATAAAATGGTAATTTACATAGATGGAAAAGAGGATGCAAATTCAAGTGTTAGTGGAAATATAGATATTGGAAATAAAGATAATTATATAGGTTCAAGTGGAAGTGATGATTATTTTTATGGAAAAATTGATGAAGTTAAAGTTTATAATAAAGCTCTTAGTAGTTGTGATATTTCTGTAATTTACTCTTATGAAGATAGCGGGAAAAATTATGATGGAAGTTTAAGAAGTTGTAATTCTTGTGGAAGTAATGGGCCTTTTGATGCTTGGAATGTTGATCATAATATAACTGATAGAAATATTACTACTAAAATTGTAAGTAAAGAGTTTAATTTAACTATTGCTTCTTTAAGTGAAGATGGAAGTGAGGAGAGTAATTTTAGTGGAGTTGTATGTACAAGACTTATAAGTAATGATACTAATATAACAGATTGGAATGAAACAAAATGGGATGAAGAGAGTGAAAAAAATATTACTTTTTTAGTTAATAGAGCATATAAAGATGTAAAAGTAAATATTAGATGGAATAAAGATGATACTCTAAGTTGTCCTTTAGATGAATATAATGAAACAAATTCAAGTGATAATTTTGCTATTAGACCTTTAAAATTTGATATGAGTAGTGTTAGTATTGTAAAAGCTGGAAGTGATTTTAATGTAACTTTTAAAGCTTTAGATAATAATTTAAATCCTACAAAAGAGTATAATGAATCTATTCATATTAGAGGAAATAGTGTAGATTTAGAATATAACGATACAAATTGTAAAACAGGTAGTTTAAGTGGAAGTTTAAGTGATTTTAGTAATGGAGAGAGTAATTCTACTTTAAGTTATTCTGAAGTTGGGGAAGTTAATTTTACAATTCAAGAAATACAAGGAAGTGAGTTTGCAGCAGTTGATAGCGATGATACTCCTTTAGAAGATAGATTAATTTCTCCTAAAAGTACAGTTATTAGATTTATACCTCATCATTTTAAAATAGATGCTACTTTAAAAAATTATTCAGATTTTACTTATTTAGATAATGAACTTAACATAAAAGCTACGATAGATTTGAATATTACTGCTGAAAATGAAAATAACCAGACTACTACAAATTACAATACAAGCTGTTATGCAAAAGATATAGACATTAATATTTCTAAAGATATAGTTCCATCAGATATTAATGTTAGTAATTTGATTTATTATTTAGTAGATGCAAAAGGGAATGAGAGTTCTTTTATTTCTCAAGATAAAGATGATAGTATCAATTTAACTTATAAAGAGAGTAATTTTACAACTGATAATAATGGTTCAACTAATTTGAAAATTTTATTTAATTTTGATAGGAATTATTCTAAAACTTCTAATCCTTTTGTTGTTGAAAATGTTGATGTAAATGTAAGCGATGAAGATATAAATTTAGATTATAAATCTATTAATGGAAGTGCTAAGTTTTTTTATGGTAATTTAATTACTAATGATATTTTAACAACTGAAGATGAGTTTAATACAACTTTTGAATTTGCAATGTATGATGATAATAGCTCAGATAATTTAATTCCTTCTGGTGCAAAAGAGATAGGCTATAATTGGTGGGAGAATCTGCTTTCTGATTTGATAGATGCAAATGTGAGTGATAGTAATATTGTTGTTAGTAGTGATTATAATGCTTCAAATGCTATTAGTGGAATTGATGTAAATGTTGTAGAAATAAATGATGGAAAAATAACTTTTTCTATTAAAAGAGATGATACAGATATTAATTTTGCAGTAATCCATCTTTTAGAACCTAATTTAAAATGGGTTTGGTATTCAAAAGATTATAGTTATGATATTTCAAATAATTCAAATTGTGCAAGGCATTTTTGCTTTGCAATTAGTTGGAAAAATTCAAATGAAGATAACTCTCAAAGTGTAGGAAGTGGAGAATTTGAGGGAACTGAAGCGAATATAACTCAAAAAAAAGTAGGAGTAAAGATTTTTAGATAAAAATATTATCTATTAATCTTGTAGTTCCTACTTTTGCAGCTATTAGAATAATTGTGTTTTGAGGGATAATCTCTTTTATTTCATTAAACTCTCTATCTACAAAGGCAATATATTGCAATTCATCTACATCTAAAATTTTTAACATCTCTTCTTTTATTTTTTCTATATCTTTGATTGTATTTGATAATTTTGCTGCTTTTTTTAAAGCTTTACTTATACTTAAAGCTCTTTTTCTTTCATTTTCACTTAAATATACATTTCTACTTGATAGAGCTAATCCATCTTTTTCTCTAACAGTATCAACTTCTACTATTTCAATATCAAAGAAAAAATCTCTTACCATCTGTTTTATAAGATATAATTGTTGAGCATCTTTTTTTCCAAAATAGGCTTTTGTTGGTTTTGTTAGGTTAAATAGTTTGTTTACTACTTGTAATACTCCATCAAAATGCCCTGGTCTAAAGTGTCCTTCAAGAATGTATCCTTTTATTTTTGGAGCTTTAATGGTTATTTCGTCTTCATTATACATATTTTGAGGATTTGGAGTAAAGACTCCATCAACTCCTGCTCTTTTACAAATTTCTAAATCTGCTTGAAGTTTTCTTGGGTATTTATTTAAATCTTCACCGGGCAAAAATTGAGTAGGATTTACAAAAATAGAGACTATAACAAAATCATTTTCTTTTTTTGCTTTTTTTATTAAAGATAAATGACCTTCGTGTAATGCTCCCATTGTAGGAACAAATCCAATACTTCCTTTTAAATTTCTTCTAAATTGAACTAATTCTTCAGGAGTAGCTAAAACTTTCATACAAACCCTTTTTTGTTATAATTATAATAAAAAAGGTCATTTTATGGACGCGTTTGAGTATAGTGAACTTATAAAAGATTTAGAAAATAAATTAAAAAATATTGAATCTATTTTAAAACCAGATAGTTTAGAAAAGAGATTAAAAGAAATAGAAGAGATGGAAAACTCTCCTGAGTTTTGGAATGATCCTAAAAAAAGTGCAAAAGTTCAAAAAGAGAAAAACTCTATTTTAAGAAGACTTGAAAAGTATAAAAAAGCAAAACAAGCCTTAGAAGATAATAAAGATATGTTTGAACTTGCTTCTATGGAAGAGGATAGAGAGACTTTAGAAGAGGTTTTTAATGATGTAAATGAATTAAAAAAAGTTATTAGAGATTTAGAAGTTGAGGTTATGTTAAGTGATGAGAATGATTCTAAAAATGCAATTGTTACAATTCACCCAGGAGCTGGTGGGACTGAAAGTCATGACTGGGCAAGTATGCTTTATAGAATGTATTTAAGATATGCAGAAAGAAGAGGTTGGAAAGTTGAAGTATTAGATTATCAAGCTGGAGAAGAGGCAGGAATTAAAGATGCTACTATTTTAATAAAAGGTGAAAATGCTTATGGATATTTAAAAGCTGAAAATGGCATTCATAGACTTGTTAGAGTCTCTCCATTTGATAGTGCGGGAAGAAGACACACTTCTTTTGCATCTGTTCAAGTATCTCCTGAAATTGATGATGATATTGAAATAGAAATTGAAGATAAAGATATTAGGATAGATGTATTTCGTGCAAGTGGTGCTGGAGGTCAACACGTAAATAAAACTGAAAGTGCTGTTAGAATTACTCATATTCCAACTGGTATTGTTGTATCTTGTCAACAAGATAGAAGCCAACATAAAAATAAAGAAATGGCTTTTAAAATGCTAAAATCCAAGCTTTATGAACTTGAGCTTGAAAAAAGAAGAGCTGAAGAAGAGGGTAAACCAAAAGATGAAATGGGATGGGGACATCAAATTAGAAGTTATGTTTTATTTCCATATCAACAAGTAAAAGATAATAGAAGTAATAAAGCTTATTCAAAAGTGGACGATATTTTAGATGGAGATTTAGATGAGGTAATTGAAGATGTATTAATTGCTAAAAAAGAGAATAATGAAAGCATTTAGTTTAATTGAACTTATATTTACAGTAGTAATTATAGGACTTGTTTTTAGTGTAATTCCAAGGATAATAGAAGTTAGTAATAAATCCTTGGAATTTGCTAAAAAAGAGGATGCTATTTTTAACTTAATGGCAAAAGCAATGGATATTTCTACTCAAGAATTTGATGAGAATAATACTCAAACTGATGATATTTTACTTGTAAATGATCCCTTACAAAATGTTCTTGATTGTAACTCTTCAAGTGGATATAGAGTAGGTGGCTTTAGTGGAAGTAGAAATTGTAAAAATGGATATTTTGTAAGTAAAATAGGCTCTGATAGTGATGAACCTCCTTATGATGATGTTGATGATTATAATTTAGTAGAAGAGAATACTACAAATGATGGTAGAATTTTTTATACTCTTAAAATGTATGCTGGATATACTGATGAGTTTAAAAGTTATAATAATTCTTCTTTAGATTTTAATTTTACTGAGAAAATGGACTCTAATAAAACAAATATAAAAAGAGTTTATTTGCAAATTTTTAAAGATGATAATGAAATTTCTTCGATTAGTTATGATAGTGCAAATATAGGACATATTAGTATAGAGAGTAAGTTATGGTAAAAAAAGCTTTTACTTTAATGGAAGTTATTTTTGTTTTAGTTGCAGTTAGTATTATTTTAGTAGGTGGGTTTAAAATTATAGAGAAAATTTATAAAAGAAATTATATGGTAAAAAAGACAAGCGAATTTGAATTTACTTCTCAAGCTTTTTTAGACCAACTTTCAAATATGTTATATAATAGAGTTCCTCTTAGTGTAATTGGATACAATCCATCAAATCACTCTTTTAAGTATATAGGAGATATTAATTCTGATGAAAATTATCCAGTATTAGAATGGATAGGAGAAATTAGCGAAATTGAAGATTTAAATTTTAGTTCATTTGCAGATTTAGCAAGAAGCAATAATCCTATTTTATATGCTATGGATTTTAACTCTTCTTATATAGAAAATATTTTAAAGTATAAATATGATACTAATTTAACAAAAGGCAGTGCAATTGTTTTTGCTGGTGCTTTTGATGAAGGTGATGAAGCTATAAGAAATGATTATAATAACTCTTTTGGTTGGCATGGAAATAGAGCTGATTATGTATTTAGGATTTCAGATTATAATCAAAACAATAAAGATTGCGAACTTAATTTAACTAATTATGATGGTAGTAAAATAGAAAATAAAAAAATTTATGCTAAATTTTATTTAGTTGATAGTGCATATGCTTTAGCTTTAGTAAAAGATTTAAATAAAAGTAATTGGAATTGTAGCGATTTAGATGTTAATAAATTAAAAGATAATGATTTATTACTATTTTACAATTATAGACCTTGGAAAGGGGAGACTTTTTGTGCTGATGATAATGGAACTAGTGAAGGAAATGTAAGTTTAATTTTAGAAGATGTAAAGGCTTTTAGTGTAAGAAAAGTTAATACCCATTTGGAATTAAAAGTTCAATTATCAGTTCAAAGAGACGATATTAATGTAAGTGTTTCAAAGCAAAAGGTAGCATTTTGAAAAAGGGATTTGGACTTATTAGTGCTTTAATGATTTTAATTTTAGTTGCTACTTTAATTGGTATGGTTGCTAAAATCTCTTTTATAAGTGCAAGGCATGTAGGAGATAGTTATAAGATTCAAAGGGCGGAGCTTTTTATGCAAAGTGCTATTGAAAATGCTATTTTAGCAATAGAAGGATATAAAAGAGACTCGTCGTGTTTAAAAAACATACACTTTTTATCTGATGATAAAAAATTTGAAGCCAATATTACTGTTATGAGATATTATTGTTATGATTTGAGTGATTGTCCATGTGCCGAAGCTGTTAAAGTGGATAATAGTGATTCTCATGGATGGGTAGTTTTAAAAGTTATAGTAAGTTCTCTTGATAAAAAAATAAGACTTGAGAAAGTAACTTTACAAAGGCCATAGATTGAGAGCATTTAGTTTAATTGAACTTATTTTTGTAGTTGTTATAATAGCAATTATATTGGCAGTAGGTGTTAATTATTTGCCAAAAACAAGGGCTATAAGTGATGCTGAAAGTATAAAATTTAAGCTTCTTGCAACAAGGACTAATGCTTTGGGATATAAAACTACTGAAGAAAATAATTATACTTGTATTACTTTAAGTAAAGATGTATTAAATAAAAATGAAAAAAACAGTAATGAAAATGTGAAATTTTTGATAAAATCTGATATAAGAATAGAAGGTTTAAAAAATGGTAATACTATATGTTTTGATAATTTAGGAAGAGCGTATGATGGGAGGGCAAAGATAGAGAATTTGCTTCATAATAAGATATTTATTTCTGTAATAAGTGAGAGAGAAATAAATTTAACTTTATATCCAATTTCGGGATTTATAAGGTGAGAGGGTGAAAAAAATTATATTTTTAGATAAAGAACTCTATATTTTTGATAAAAGAGTTGTTAAAGAGGAGTTTAAGTATAAAAGAGGATTAGTTAGTGCAACTTTACCTTATGAAAAGGTATATCCTTTAAGTTTTAAGCTTCCAAAGACAATTGAAAAAGAGATGCTTGAAATAGAAGCTGAAAGATATGTATTTACAGATGGTGCACTTGATTATACAAGAGAGTATAAGATTGTTTATTTATTTAATGAATATACAGACTTTTATTTAGTAGATGCTTTTGTTATAGATGTAGAAGAAGAAAAAAAATATTTTAGTGAATATTTAAAAACTTTTAAATATATAGATTATATTTCTTTAGCCCCTTTTGTTTTTGAGAGCTTTTATAAATTTAATAATCCTAAAATAGATGTTTTTATTTATCTTAATGAAAATGATGCATTTTTAAGTGGATTTAAAGATGGGAAACTTATTTTTGTAAAAACTCTTAATAAATTATCTATTCTTTCAAAGAATTTAAATATTGATATTTCTAAATTAGCTACTATGCTAAAAAATTTTGGACTTGATAAAGAATCTTATGAAGATGAGTTTATTTTTAGTTATATAGAAAACT
>CAZEOW010000023.1:3803-12707 GCA_964514005.1 uncultured Nautiliales bacterium | reverse complement strand
AAAAAGAATGGATAAAAGATGTATTTGGAGCAAGTGCTATTGAAATGGAGGGTGCGGCCGTTGGATGTGTTTGTTGGAATTATAAGATATCTTTTTTTATGCTAAGAAGTATAAGCGATACTGCCGAAGAGGGTGCTGGAGTTGATTTTGATGAATTTTTAGAAGAATCAAGCGAAGTTAGTGCTAAGTTTTTGGTAGAAATGTTAAAGGAAATTTAATGAATAAATCAAAAATTATAGTAATGGGGATTACCTTTATAGTTTTAATACTTATTACGCCTTTAGTTTTTTCTAAGCTGATGAATGCAAAATTTAATCAAATGTTAAAAAAATATGAGAATGAAGGATATAGTATAAAACTTATAAAGGATAAGAGTAGTTATATTCAAACTGATAAAGTTTTTGAGGTTTTAATCCCGGGGAAAAAAGTTAATTTAAATGTAAATGATATAAATATAACGTTAGAAGTCAAGTTTAAAAATTTGCCTGTTACAAATGTGGTTTTTGAAGGAGTTGTAAATAGTATTCTTTTAGATAAAGATAAAATAGATTTTAATAAAAAAGTGAAAGTTTTTGTAATGACTCCAAATTTTAAAGAGTTTATATATAAATTAAAAGATATAAATTATCAAGATAATAATGGAATATGGAAGATAGAAGGATTAAGGGGTAGTTTTAATAAAAAGTTTGATAATTTAATTGTAAGAATAAAGAAACTCTATTTTAAAAATAAGTTTAATAATACTTTTGAAATAAGGGAGTTGGAATTAAAATCTAAAAAAGATGAAGCATCTGAAATTTCTAAAATAAAAATGAATTTAGTTGTTAAAAACAATGAATTTCAGTATCAGGTAAAAGGATTAGAGTTTAATACTAAGTTATTTGGTCAAAATGAGAGTAAAATATATTTAAATAGTAAATTTAAAACTTTTATTATTCCAAATATAGTTGAATTTAATAATTTTTCTGGTAATTTAGATATTAATAATTTAAAAATTGCTTTAAACTCTTTTAAAGAGAGTTTTAAACTCTCACCAATAGAACAGCAAAAAATTTTTTTAGAAACTTTACAAAAAGGATTTAATTTAGTACTTAGTTTGTCTTTAAAAGATATTAAATCTTTACAAAATGCTAAAAATTTAAAAGGATTTAAACTCTCTTTAGATGCTAATATATTGCCTTTTGATATTCAAAAAGTTAATGTAAATAAATTGGATTTTATAAAAGCCAATTTACAAGTTATAGCTTCTAAAAGTTTTATTGAGCTTTTAAGAAATATAGACCCTAATTTTGTTATTAAATTTTTAATGCTTGCAAAAGAGAAAAATAAAGAGTATGAACTTAATTTAGAATTCAAAAAAGGGAAGCTTTTAGTAAATGAGTAATTTAAAAGAGATTTTTTTTTCAAAAAAAGTTGTTAAATTTGTTGGAAGAGCAAATGGAGAGTTTAACTTAATAAAAGAAGGAGATAGAGTATTAGTTGCTTTTAGTGGCGGTAAAGATAGTTTTGTTTTGTTACATGTTTTAAAAAGAATGCAATTAATCGCCCCTTTTAAATTCGATTTATTAGCAATTACTATTGATGCAGGTACAGGTATTGATTACTCTCCTTTAAAAGAGTATTGTAAGAAGTATAATATAGATTATATGATTTATGAGACTCCTATTTTGGATATTTTAAAGGAAAAAAAAAGACCAGGAAGTAGTGCATGTGGATTTTGCGCTAGGATGAGAAGGGGGGCTTTATATTCAAAAGCACTTGAGATGGGATTTAACAAAATTGCTTTAGGGCATCATTTTGATGATGCTGTTGAGACTTTTTTTATGAGTATGTTTTATAATGGAATGATGAGAAGTATGCCTCCTAAATATAAAGCTTATAATGGTATTGAAGTAATTAGACCTTTAATAAAAGTTAGAGAAAAATGGATTAAATATATGAGCGAAGAAAATAATTTTCCTATAATAGATGGTGAGGAGAGTTGTCTTGCACTAAAAGATGAAGATGGAAAAATTCCTTATACAAGAGAGAAAATAAAGAAATGGCTAAAAAATTTAGAAGAAGAAGAGCCAAAAATTTTTCAAAGATTTGAAAGTGCTTTTGAAAATATAGATTGTGATTCTTTTTTTATGAAAAAAATTTGATATAATTACATTTCAAAAAAATGCTCCTTGCTCCTTGGTGTGCAAAGGGGCTAAAAAGCCAAAAGGAGATTTAATGAGACATTATGAAACTATGTTTATTTTAAAGCCTACTCTTAGTGATGAAGAAAAGAGTAAAAATATAGAAAATATTAAAAAAGTTATTACTGAAAAAGGCGGAGAAGTAGCTGCTTTAGATGTAATTGGTGTTAGAGAACTTGCATATCCTATTAACAAATTTGAAAGAGGTGATTATTATATAGTTTACTTTAAGGCACCAGCTGAAACACTGCTTGAGCTTGAAAGACAAATGAGATATAATGAAGATTTATTAAGATTTATGAGTGTTAAATATGAAAATAAAAGAGAAATAAAAAGATGGGAAGAGCAAGTAAATAATGTTCAATAAAGTTATTTTAATAGGAAATTTAACAAGAGACGTAGAGCTTAGATATACTCCAAGTGGGACAGCTATTGCTAAATTTGGGATAGCTACTAATAGAACTTATAAAGACCAAGTTACAGGTGAGAATAAACAAGAGACTATGTTTATAGATGTTACAGTATTTGGTAGAAGTGCTGAAGTTGCTAATCAATACCTTAAAAAAGGTAGAAAAGTTTTAGTAGAAGGAAGACTTGTTTTTGAGCAATGGGTTGATAATACAGGTCAAAAAAGAAGTAAACATTCAGTAGTAGCTGAGAAATTACAGTTTATGGATACAAAAGCTGAAGTTGAAAGAATGGATAATATGCAAAACAAAAATACACAAAATACTTATCAGCCTCAGCCACAACAGCAACCGCAACAAAATAGATATAATCAAAGTATTCCAGAAATTGATATAGATAATGAAGAAATACCATTTTAAGAAAGGATAATCAATGGCACAAGATCCAAAGAAAAAATACGGAAAAAAAAGATGTAAATATTGTGAAATGAAAGTTGAATTTATTGATTATAAAGATTTAGAATTAATTAAATATTCTTTATCAGAAAGATATAAAATTATGCCAAGACGCCTTACAGGAACTTGCAAAAAACATCAAGATATGGTAACAAAAGCTATTAAAAGAGCAAGACAAGTTGCACTTATTCCTTATATTGTTGATAGAAAAAGGGTTGTTGAAAATCCGTTTGATGCAATTAAACCTCTTAAAGCAAAATAATTTTTTAGGGCTTTTTGCCCTTAAAGGTTTTGAATGGCTACTATTTATCTTTATAAACAAAAACTTTTTAATAATCTTAATAAAATCTCCAAAATTAATCCTAATATAATAGCAGTTATAAAAGATAATGCATATGGGCATGGAATTATTACTTTTTCAAAAATGTTAAAAGAGTATGGAATAAAAAAAGTTTGTGTAAGAGATATAAAAGAAGCTGAAATTGTAAGAGACTTTTTTGAAGAAGTAATACTATTTTTTCCTCCAACATCAAGAGGGGCAAAAAATTTTTCTTATGCTATTAACTCTATTTCTCAATTAAAAAAAAATAGACATCCTTACATTCATTTAAAGATTGATACAGGTATGCATAGAAATGGTATTTTACTTAATGAAATAGAAGAAGCGTTAGAGATTATTTTAAAAAAAGAGTTTGAAGTAAGAGGAGTTTTTTCTCATTTTTGTTGTGCAGATGAAGAAGGAGTTGATACTTTTATTCAATATGAAAGGTTTAAATATATAAAAGAAAAAATAGTTTCTTTTTTTAAAAATCATTCTCTTAGTTTACCTTATTTTCATTTAGCAAATTCTGCAGCTTTAGAAAAATTGGATGATACTTTTGATTATGTAAGGCCTGGTATTGCTATTTATGGAGGAATTGAAGGTTATGAAGGTGTTATGGAACTTAGAGCAAATGTAATTTCTAATAGAGTTTTAAAAGCAAAAGAAGGGTGTGGATATAATAAATTTTTTATAACTAATGAAGATATTGTAATTTCTACAATAGATGTGGGGTATGGTGATGGGATTCCATATTTTAAACATGGTTGTAAATTAAAAGATAGTGAAGCTATTGGAAAAATATCTATGGATAGTATGATAATAAAGGGAGAGTTTAAAAAAGAGGTAGTTGTTTTTGATGATATAAAAGAGTTTGTAAAAAATTTTGATACTATTACTTATGATATTTTAGTAAAAATTTCTCCAAGAATTAAAAGGGTTATTGTTTGAGAGCAATTAGTGTAACTGAACTTAATAATCAAATAAAATCTATTCTTGATTCTCATTTTGAGGTTGTTTTAGTAAAAGGAGAAGTTAGTAAAGTTACTTATCATACCTCTGGACATTTATATTTTACTTTAAAAGATGAATCTTCTTCAATTAATTGTGCTATGTGGAGGAGTAATTTAAAAAAACTTAAATTTGAATTAAAAAGTGGAGATGAAGTTTTTGTTTATGGAGCTGTTAATCTTTATGTTCCAAGAGGAGAGTATAAGCTAATTGCAACAGATATTGAACCTGTTGGAGTAGGTGCTTTACAGATAGCTTTTGAGAGATTAAAAGAAGAGCTTTTAAAACTTGGTTATTTTGATGAAAGTAAAAAGAAGTCTATTCCTAAATTTCCTAAAAGAATAGCTATTATTACTTCTGAAACTTCTGCAGCTTTGCAAGATATGTTAAGAATTGCTAAAAAAAGATGGCTTTTAAGTAAGTTTTATCTTTTTAATGTGTTAGTTCAAGGTGAGGGAGCAGCTGAGGATATAGCACGAAAAATAGAAATTGCTGATAATTTTAAGTTTGATGATAATAGAGGTTTTGATTTAATTATTGTAGGAAGGGGAGGGGGAAGTAAAGAAGATTTGTGGGCGTTTAATGAAAGAGTTGTAGCAGATGCTATTTATAAAGCGTCTACTCCTATTATTTCTGCTGTAGGACATGAGATTGATTATTTAATAAGTGATTTTGTTGCAGATAAAAGAGCAGCTACTCCAAGTAATGCTATGGAAATAGCTTTGCCTGATAAGAATGAAATTTTAATGTTTTTAGATGAAAAGTTTAAAGAGTTATTTAATCTAATGAATAATATTTTTGATAGAAAAGAAAAAGAGCTTAAATTTTTAAAAGAAAAATTAATAATTTCTTCGCCTCTTTTAAAGCTTGAGAATAGATTAAAAGAAGCAAAAGAGATGCAAAGTAATTTAAAAAGTTTAACATATAGAATTTTATTAGAAAAAGAAAAGTTAGTTGAGAATCAAAAAAGAGTATTAAAGGCTTACTCTTTTGAAAATAGATTTAAAGTTATTGAAAATGAAATTAATTCTTTAAGAAATGCTCTTTTTATTAAAACTAAGTCTATTTTAAACAAAAAAGAAGAAGAACTTAAATCTTTAAAGCATATTTTTCAAAATTTAGACCTTTCTAAAGAAAAAATAGATATTTTTAAAGATAATAAAAAGGTAAATTTAGACGATTTAAAAGTAGGAGATTTAATAGAACTTCATTCTGTTAATAGAATAGTAGAAGCTGAGGTTAAAAATATTAAGGAATAGTTTTTGCTTATCTTTTAAAAATCCAAGGATGGATTATGAGAGTTACTCAATTTACTTTATATAATAATAATATCTATTATCAGCAAAATAGTTTATCCCAATTAAATAAAACCCAAACTAAATTGGCAACAGGTTTAAAAATTAACACTTTAGATGATAATCCAACACTATTTACAAAATTTTTAAAGTTAAGCGAAGAGGAAAATTCTTTAACCCAGGTAAAATCTTCAGCAACTTTTGCTCAAACATTTGCTAACAATACAGATACAGCATTAAATGATTTTGTCTCAACCTTGTCTTCTTTTAAAGTTAAACTTTTAAATGCTGCAAATGCCACAAATGATGAAACATCAATAGAGGCTATAAAAAGTGAGCTAGAAGGAATGCTTAATCATTTAAAAGATTTAGCAAATACTTCAATTGATGGTAAGTATCTTTTTAGTGGAAGTAAGTTTGATACAAAACCTATAGATGATAATTTTAAGTATCAAGGAAATTCTAAGAGGGTAAAAGCTTTTCTTGGTTCAAATGTTGAGAGAGCTTATAATATTGATGGAAAATCTTTATTTTTAGGAAGAGATAATGATTATTCAAAGCATATTTCTACAAATGTGACTATGTTTGATAAAATGAAACAACATCCAGAGTTTGTTGTAAGAGGAAGTGATGGAAAATTATATATAGATAAACATAATCCTAATCCAGATTCTTCTGCTGCTGCAGAAAATGTTATTGTAGATAATGATAGTCAAATTAGAATGTTAACAGGTGTAGAGGATATAAAAAATCCTAATGGCTCATATTCTGATGGAGTGAGTTATTTTTATTTAAAGGGAAGAAAACCAAATGGAGAAACTTTTAATGCTAAGTTTTCTTTATTAAATTCTCAAACAGTTCAAGATTTATTGGATAAAATAGGAGCATATTATGGTAATACTCCAACAAGTAAAATAGTAGATGTTTCTTTAAATTCTCAAGGTCAAATTCAAATAAAAGATATTCAAACAGGAAAATTAAGCACAGATTTTTATCTTGTAGCTAGTGATAAAAATGAAACAAACATAAAAGATTTGGTAAAAAATGGAGATTATATAGTCTCTTTTAATGAAAGTAATTTTAATTCTTTAAGAAATGTGGATACAATCACTGCTAATAATGGATATTTTGATAATAGGATTTTTAAATTTGGAAGTAATTTTAAATTGATGGATAATAGTAGAGATGCTTTAAATACAGACTTATTGACAGATGTTATAGGAAGTGAAGCAATAAGCAGTGTAGATGGTAGTATTCAAACTATAGATCATCTTACTTTAAGAGGAACAGATGTTAATGGAAATAGTGTAAATTATACTTTTAATGTTAGTGGTGCTACTATGCAAGATTTGATTAATTCAATTGAAACTAATTTTAAAGTAGATGTAAGTTTAGAAAATGGAGAATTGGTTATAACTGATCCTACAATTTCAAAGACGCAAACTTCTAATTTTTCTTTAAGTATAAGTGCACAAGATTCAAATGGGAATAATCTAAATGCTTTTAGAAGTAAAGATGTAGCCAATTTTGATGAACTGTTTTTAGATAAAAGTGGAAATATTCTTACTTCAAATGTTTCTCAAATTATAAAAGATAATAAAACTTATATTAAAGATGGTAAAAGTTTTACTATTCATAATGAAAATGCTCAAACATTTGCTACTGATGATACTTCTTTAGTTGAGGTATTAGGAGATGAGAGTGATTTAAATAACTTAGGAGAACAGATAATAAATATTAAATTTAAAGACAAAAATGGAAATTTACAACAAGCACAAGTTGTTTTAAGAGATACTTTAGATGCAAATGCTCATAAAAGCTATTTCTGGATAGATACTGATAAAGATGGGCAAAAAGACTCTTCAGAAATTTATGATATTTATACCTCAAATGGAAAACTAGCACCAGCTCATAACACTATTACTACTTCTCAAGAAGTAGACCCTGTTACTTGTGAAGTATGCACCAGAGAGAATTTAGATAGAGGTGTAACATATTCACAACTTTCAGATGTAATTGCAATGATTACAAGCGGTAATTTACCTGCTTCAAATAGTTTTGATGATTATAAAAAAGCTATTTCTACAGCAAAAGAAGAGATAGACGCAGGCCTTGATAATTATGGAAAGTTTTTTATAAAGGATAAAATAAATTCAGATACAAAGTTAGATATTAGTATTTATACTGATAATAATTCTTTAACTTTTCAAGCAAATAATGCTATAACTATTGATAGTGCTAAGGTTGATTTTTTTAAAACTTTACAAGATGCAATAGAAGCTGCAAGTAATAAAAATAATTATCCAGATAATACTTCTTCTAATCCAAGAAATATTGGTATTCAAGGAGCAATTGAAGCTATAGACCATTTAAATGATCATATTAGAAGAGCACATGCAACAATAGGTGCTATTAGTAATGAATTTAATATGACAATAGAAAGAACAGATATGCTTATAGTAAATGTTCAATCTTTACAATCAGACAATATAGATGTTGATTTTGCTGAAGCTTCTATGCAACTTTCTTCATTAACTACTTCTTATCAAGCGTTACTATCAAGTATTGCTAAAGTTAATAATTTGACGTTACTTAATTATTTAAGGTAAAATTTCATTAAAAAAGGTGAAAGTTGATTAGAAAAAGTTTTTTTATTTTTCTGTTTTTTTATATTATTTATATACTTTTTTCTACTACTTTTCCTAATCCTTCTTTAGTTGGAAAATTTGGGGAATTTTTAGGTAATAGCCTTTTATATTTATTTGGATATTTAGCTTACTTATTTCCTTTTATATTAATTTGGTTTTTATATTTAGCTTTTAAAAACAGATTTGATTATAAAAATTCACTTTTTAGTTTGGGTTTAATTACTCTTTATTTAGATCTGCTTTTTATAGAAGCTTTAATATTAAAAGAAGGGATTATAGGTGAATTATTTGTAAAAACTTTAGAGAGTGTAATAGGAATTATAGGGGTTATTTTATTAATAATTGTTGTTTTTATTTGGGGGCTTTTTTTAATGTTTGAAGAGAAGATAGTCTCTTATGTTAAAAATTTAAATTCTAAAAGTAGTTTATTAGATATGGATGTAAGTCATGTAGAAATGGATGTAAAGTTGGATACTTTGGAAGAAATTGCTTCTAAAGTTGATATAAAAGTTAATGATGATGAGAAAGTAGATGAGAAAGTAGATGAGAAAGTAGATGAGAAAGTAGATGAGAAAGTAGATGAGA
>CAZEOW010000023.1:0-3567 GCA_964514005.1 uncultured Nautiliales bacterium | reverse complement strand
AAAAAGAAGAGAAAAAAGAAGAGAAAAAAGAAGAGAAAAAAGAAGAGAAAAAAGAAGAGAAAAAAGAGAATTCGAATGTTAAAATGGTAAAAGAGTTGGAAGAGACAAAAAAACTGCTCTCTCAAGTAGAAATAGGTAAAAGAGAAAAACCAAGAGATTGGGAGTTTCCTTCTCTTTCTATGTTAAGTGCACCTATTAAAAAAGAGATAAAAATAAATGAATCTGAAATAGATAGGAAAATTAAAACTCTTATAGAAAAACTTAGACAATTTAAAATAGAAGGAGATGTTGTTAGATATTATGTAGGTCCTATTGTAACAACTTTTGAATTTAAACCTTTACCTCATATTAAAGTTAGTAAAATTGCTGCATTAGCAGATGATTTAGCAATGGCTCTTAAGGCAAAATCTATTAGAATTCAAGCTCCAATTCCCGGAAAAGATGTTGTAGGAATAGAGATACCAAATGATGAGCCTCAAATTATTTATTTAAGAGAAATTTTAGAGAGCGATATTTTTCAAAAAGCAAAGTCTCCTTTAACTATAGCTCTTGGAAAAGATATAGTAGGTTCTCCATTTGTAACTGATTTAGCAAAACTTCCTCATTTGCTTGTAGCTGGGACAACGGGTAGTGGTAAAAGTGTTGGAATAAATTCTATGATTTTATCTTTACTTTATAGAAATTCTCCTGATGAATTAAAATTTGTAATGATAGACCCTAAAATGCTCGAATTTTCTATATATGAAGACATTCCTCATCTTTTAATTCCTGTTATTACTGAATCAAAAAAGGCTATTACAGCTCTTAATGCTATGGTTAAAGAGATGGAGAGAAGATATAAGCTTATGGCTAAAGCAAGAGTAAAAAATATAGAAAATTATAATGCTAAAGTAACTAAAGAAGAAAAACTTCCATATATTGTAATTATAATAGATGAACTTGCCGATTTAATGATGACAAGCGGAAAAGATGTTGAATATTCTATTGCAAGACTTGCTCAGATGGCAAGAGCAAGCGGAATACACTTAATTGTAGCTACTCAAAGACCAAGTGTAGATGTAGTTACTGGACTTATAAAAGCAAATTTGCCAAGTAGAATAAGTTTTAAGGTAGGTCAAAAAGTGGATAGTAAAGTTATTTTAGACCAATATGGAGCAGAGAGTCTTTTAGGAAGAGGGGATATGCTTTTTACCCCTCCAGGAATTAGCGGACTTTTAAGGCTTCATGCTCCTTTTGCAAGTGAAGAGGAGATTGAAAAAGTTGTAGAATTTTTAAAATCTCAAAGAGTTGCTGAATATGATGAAACAATTTTTTCCTCTAATGATGATGGTGCTTTAGAAGATGTTGGAGAACTTGATGAGTTGTTTGAAGAAGCAAAAAGAATAATTTTAGAAGAAAAAAGAACAAGTATTTCATATTTACAAAGAAGGCTTCAAATTGGATATAATAGGGCAGCAAATATTATAGAACAGATGGAGAGAATGGGAATATTGTCTCCTCCAAACTCAAAAGGGCAAAGAGAGATTTTAATTTAAAGGATGAATAATGAAAAGATTATTATTACTGAGTGGAATATTATTTTTTATAGGGTGTGCTACAAAAGAAGTAGAAACTAAAAAGATGGCCACTTCTGTTGTAGATCTTATGGGAAACGAAAAAGTTGTAGGATGGAGTGAAAAGAATGAGACTACTACAAACTCAAAAGTAGTTTATAAATATAAGACGCTTGTAAAATATAAACCTATTCCTATTAAAGACTCAGATAGAGATGGTATTATAGATAGACTTGATAGATGTCCAAATACCCCAAGGGGATTGCTTGTTAATCATTATGGATGTCCTATTATTACTACTTTAAGAATTAATTTTGATGTTAATAAAGTTTTTGTAAAAAAAATATATTATCCTCAAATAAAAAAAATAGCTCTTGCTATGAAAGCTAATCCAAAAATGAGAATAGAAATAGATGGGTATACTGATAATATAGGGAGTAAAGAGTATAACAAAAAACTTTCATTAGAAAGGGCAGAAGCAGTTAAAAAAATATTGGTAGAAATTTATGGAGTTAATCCAAAAAGGATTATTACAAAAGGATTTGGAGAGGATTATCCACTTGTGCCCAATAGCACTGAAACTAATAGAGCTTTAAATAGAAGAGTTGAAATTATTGATATTACAAGTAAAAAATAGGTTATTTTTTAGTATAATATGCATAAAAAAGGCTTTTTTTTATGAAGAAAGTTTTGTTGTTATTAACTGCTGTGTTTGTGTTAGCAAAAGAGAGTTTAAATAGCTCTTTTGGGATTTCATATAAAAGAGGAAAATATGGAACAAATAATGAAACTATTTCTACTTATCTTTATGGAACTTTAAATTATAAATTTTATCCTTTTTCTATTTCGGTTTCTGTTCCTTATATAAAAACAGATACTGTATATAAATATACAAATGAAGTAAATAATAACAATAATGATTCATCTAAAAATGATGATATTGACAGTAAGAGATATTATTACAATAGAGTTGATAATGATTACTATAATGAGGGTTCTTCTAATTCGGGTAATGGTAATGGAAACTCTTCGCAGGATAATTCTTCTAATAATAATTCATCTGATGATGAATCATCTGATGATTCAAATACAACAAAAACAAATGTACATTCAATTTCAGGAATAGGAGATATGATAGTAAAGTTTAGTGCTTATTCTTATCTTTCAAAAGGGGTTTATTTAAAAAATAGTGTGGGAGTAAAACTTCCTACTGCGAAAAAAGATTTAGGAACTGGTCAGACAGACTATATTTTAGAAGCTCAAATTTATAAGATTAGAAATTATAGAGATATGATTTTTTATACATTAGGATATACAATTACAGGAGATGCTACAAATAAGGAGTATAAAGATTATTTATATACAAATATAGGAATGGTTAGAAGTTTTAGTTTTTTTAGGGGAGGAGTTAAATATTCTTATACTCAGTCTACAAGAGAAGGGGTAGATGATGCTCATAGTATTTCTATGTTTGCTATGATAAATAATAAAATAACAAAAGTAAACTATTTTTACAGTATGGATTTAGGATTAACAGAAGGAGCCCCAAAATTTGCATTCTCTATATTTGTAAGTTTTCCTATTGAATAATTTCTTTTATTTTTTTTTGATTTATTACTTTAATAGATTTATCACAATAACATATAGCTCCGTTTGATTTTAGTTTGCTTAAAATTCTACTTAAGGTTTCTGCTGACATATTCAATTCTTTTGCTAAGAGATATTTTTTCTTTTTGATAAAGCGGTGAGGAAAATTTATAAGAGCATATATTACTCTTTTTGTAGCATCATATTTTTGAAGTTTATTAAATTCCATTTCTTGATATATTTGATTGCTTAGCATTTTTATTATTCTGTCGCTAAATGGAGGGGAAGAGATAAATGATTTAAATTTTTTAAAATCTATTTTTATAATTTCACTATCTTCTTCGCATTTACTGCTTAAGCAGTATTCTTTATTTTGAATTTGAGAAATTAATCCAAATATATCTCCACATCCAAATTGATTTTTTGG
>CAZEOW010000022.1:0-12711 GCA_964514005.1 uncultured Nautiliales bacterium | reverse complement strand
TTGTTATAGTTGATGGAGCAATGAATGATTTAATTAGACCAAGTCTTTATAATGCTTATCATAAAATTGAAGTATTAAATTCAAAAGATGGAGAAGTTTCTAAAGCAAACCTTGTAGGACCTATTTGTGAAAGTGGAGACTTTTTTGCAAAAAATATAGACATTCCTCCTACAAATCCCGAGGATTTAGTAGTAATTCATAGTGCAGGAGCTTATGGATTTACAATGAGTAGTAACTATAATACTCGTCCAAGACCTGCTGAAGTTGCTGTAGAAGATGGAAGAGACAGACTCATTAGAAGAAGAGAAACGTTTGAAGATTTAATAGCACTTGAGAGGGAGTATTTGTGAAAGCCTTTTTTATAGATATTCAAGGAACGCTTATTGATGATAAAAATTTTTTACCTTTACCGGGTAGTATTGAATTTTTAGAGTATTTAAATAAAAAAAACATTCCTTTTATTTTGATAACAAACAATACAAAAAGAGATTCAATTGAATTTCAAAACTATCTTAAAAGTTTAGGTTTTAATTTTAAATACTATTTAGACCCAATTATGGTATTAGATGAGGTATTAAAAGAAAAAGATATTGCAGTTTATGGAAATGAAAAGTTTAAAGAAATTTTAAGTAAAAAATATAATCTTGAATATGAAAATCCTAAAGCTGTTGTATTAGGAATAAAAAAATATAGTTTTGAAGAGTTTGGAGATATTACTGAGTTTTTATTAAATAAAGCTAAATTAATAGGTATGCATAAAACATCTTTATATGCAAGAGATAAAAGATATCCTGGGCTTGGAGCAATCCTGGAAATGTTTAGATATGCAACTGATGTTGAGTATGAAGTAGTTGGAAAGCCTAGTATTAATTTTTTTAAAAAAGCAAGTGAGATTTTAGGAGTTAGTTTTGATAAAATTACTATTATAAGTGATGATTTAAAAGGAGATATTCTTCCTGCAATGAATCTTGGCATGAAAGGTATTTTGGTTTTAACTGGAAAAATTAAGAGTAAAAAAGAGATAACTAAATTTCCTGATAAAGTAATTGAGGATTTAAGAAAGGTTTTTGATGAGTCTTGAAGAATTAAGAAAAGAGATAGATTCAATTGATGATGAAATAATAAGACTTTTAAATAAAAGAATGGAAATTGTTAAAAAGGTAGGAGAACTTAAAAATACTACAAATGCTCCTATTTATAGACCAGAAAGAGAAAAAGAGATTATTAAAAGACTTACTAAGATTTCAAAAGAAGAAGGTGGAATTTTATCAGAAGAAGAGATTTCAGCTATATTTTTAGAAATTTTTGCAATTAGTAGAGCACTTGAGAGAAAAGAGAGAATTGCATATTTAGGCCCTGCAGGAACTTATACGCATCAAGCGGCTGAGAGCAGATTTGGAGCTGTTGCAAGGTATGTATCTATAATGAATATAGAAGGAGTTTTTAAAGAAGTTGCAAGTAAAGAAGCAAAATATGGAGTAGTGCCAATAGAAAATAATACAGAAGGGGTAGTGGGTATTACTCTTGATAGTCTTAAAAAATATGATGTAAAAATAGTAGCAGAAATTTGTATGGATATTCATCACTCTTTTGCTTCTTTAGCTAACTCTTTAGAAGAGATAAAAAGAATTTACTCTCATCCTCAAGGTTATCATCAATGTCTTAATTTTTTAGAAACTCATAATTTATTAAATGTTGAGTTTATTCCAACAGAATCAACTGCTAAAGCAGCAGAACTTGCAAGTAAAGATAAACACTCAGGAGCTATATGCTCAAAAATTGCAGCTAATTTATATAAAGTTCCTTTAATGTTTGAAAAAATTGAAGATAATAAAGCAAATAGAACAAGATTTATAATAATTAGTGATTTTAAAGTAAATAAGTCTGGAAATGATAAAACAAGTGTTATTGCTAAAACTTCAAATAGAAGTGGAGCTCTTTATGAGTTATTAAAAGATTTTAAAGAAAAAGATATTAATCTTTTAAAAATTGAAAGTAGACCAAATAAAGATGATACTTTTAATGCATGGTTTTATATAGATTTTGAAGGACACATAGATGATAAAAATGTAAAAGAGATTATAGAAAAACATAATATGATTTGGCTTGGTAGCTATTTAAAAGATTGTTAGGAGGAGATATGTTTGAGAGTTTAAAAGATTTAAAAGTTTATGAAGCAGGAAAACCAATAGAGTTAGTAGTTAGGGAATATGGAATTAAGCCAGATGAAATTATTAAGCTTGCGAGTAATGAAAATCCTTATGGTCCTTCTTTAAAAGTAATAAAAGCTGTTCAAGAAGAAGCTTATAATATGCATAGGTATCCAGATGATAGTTTTTTTGAGCTTAAAAATAGACTTAGTGAAAAGTTTAAAGTTGATTTTTCAAATATTATTATTGGAGCAGGGAGTGATCAGGTTATTGAATTTGTTGTGCATGCTGTTAAGCCTAAAAAAGTTTTAATGGCTGGAATTACTTTTGCAATGTATGAGATTTATTCAAAACAAGTTGAAGCAAAAATTTTAAAAACAGATTCGATTTTTCATAATTTAGACGAATTTAGAGATATTTATAAAAAAGAGAGACCTGAACTTATTTTTATTTGTACTCCAAATAATCCATTAGGAGAGGCTTTAGAGAGAGATGAAGTTTTTGAATTTTTAGAGGAAATTGATGATGATACTTTAGTATTAATTGATGGTGCTTATCAAGAGTTTGCATCTTTTAAAGATTTAAAAAAAGCTATCTATCCAAAAGATATTATAAATAAAAAAAATGTGATTTATACAGGAACTTTTTCAAAAGCATATGGACTTGGAGGTATGAGAGTAGGGTATGGTATAGCAAATGAGTTTATAATAAAAAATCTTCATAAGTTAAGACCACCTTTTAATATCACTACTTTATCACTAAAGGCTGCTATTATAGCTCTTGAAGATGAAGAGTGGGTAAAAGAGGGAATTGTTAAAAATTTTAAAGAGATGGAAAAATATAAAAAGTTTGCAAAAGAAAACTCTTTAGAATTTATTGATAGTTTTACAAATTTTATTGTACTTTATGTAAAAAATTCTACTTTTGTAGCAAATGAACTTTTAAAAAGGGGTATTATAGTAAGAGATATGGCAAGTTATGGATTTGATGCTATAAGAGTTACTATAGGAAAACCTGAAGAAAATGATAAAATGTTAAATACTTTAAAAGGTTTAATTAGTTGAATTTTGAAGAGTTATTTAAACAGATAATAGCTTTTTCTAAAAAATTAAATAAAAAGCAAAAAATAGTTATTATCTCTTCTGTTGTTTTAATTGTGGCAATTATCTCTTTTTTAGTAGTTTATAATAGTGTTTCTTCTTCTAAAGATAGTAGATATGCTATTTTGTTTGAAAATTTAAAACCTCAAGATGCTGCTTTAATAGTTCAGTATCTTGATAAAAAACAAATTACTTATAAAATTCCAGAAGATGGAGTTATAGAAGTCCCTAAAGAAGATGTAAATAAATTAAGGCTTGATATTGCAGCTCAAGGATTACCAAAATCAAGTAAAGTAGGATTTGAACTATTTGATAAAAGTTCATTTGGGGCTACTGACTTAGAACAACAAGTAAAATATTTAAGAGCTTTAGAAGGTGAACTTGCAAAAACAATTTCTTCTATTTCTGCAGTTGAAGATGCTAGTGTAAATATTGCTATTCCAAAAGAGTCTGTATTTGTTTCTAAACAAACTCCTCCAACTGCCTCTGTAATGATTAAATTAAGACCAAATATGATACTTACTCCAAAACAGATAAAAGGAATTAAATATTTAGTTGCAGCTGCTGTGCCAAAATTAAAACCTGAAAATGTAAAAATAATAGACCAATATGGAAATTTACTTGGAGAAGATGATGAGACAATAGCAAATAGTGAATTATTAAAAAGTGAAATAAATTATAGAAAAAGAATGGAAAAAGCTTTAGAAAATAAGATTGTTTCAATTTTAGCTCCTATTGTAGGAGGAAAAGACAGAGTTGTTGCAAAAGTTAATTTAGATATAGATTTTTCTCAAGTAGAATCAAAAGCTACTATCTATTCTCCTGATAATGTTGCAAGAAGTGAACAAACTATTGAAGAGTCAAGAATAGGTTATTCTCCTAAGCAAGTTGGTGGAGTTCCCGGAGCTGTTAGTAATATTGGACCTGTTCAAGGTTTAAAAAGCAATCAAATTAAAAATAAATACTCAAAATCTGAAACAACTACAAATTATGAAATTTCCACTACTGTTAAAAATATTAAAGAACCTTTTGCTAAGATTAAAAGAATTACGGCAGCCGTTGTAGTAGATGGTCATTATGAAGAAAAAGATGGTAAAGTTAAATTTATACCTTTGAGTAAATTAGAATTAGCAAATATTAAGAATTTAGTTTCTAATGCTATAGGAATAGATTCTAAAAGAGGAGATAGTGTTAGTGTAAGTAGCTTTAGATTTGAAAGTAAATCTCAAAAGAAAACTACTCCTATAGGAAGAATTATGCAAACAATCAGTATCTATTTAGGACCATTTGAAGGAATATTTAAATATCTGTTTTTAATTATAGTTTTAGCAATCTTTTATAAAAAAGTTATTGTTCCATTTACTCAAAAAATGCTTGAAGTGAAAGTAGAAGAAGAAGAGAGTGTTAAACGAGCAGAAATTGAAATCAATGAAGAAGAAATTGAAAATACTTATGATAAAATAAAAGAGCTTAAAGAAAAAGTAGAACAACAACTTGGTATTGGTAATGAGGTAAATGAAGAAGAACTTAAATATGATGTATTACTTGAGAGAGTAACTAAAATGGCAGAAGAAAAGACTGAAGAGGTTGCAAAAGTTTTAGAAAATTTAGTAAAAGAAGAAAATATGGAAATGGAAGGAAAGTAGATGGCATTATCTCCTCAACAGCAGGCAATTTTAGATGAACTTTCTATGTCAGAAAAAATAGCAATTTTGCTAATTCAATTAGGAGAAGATTTAACTGCTCAAATTTTTTCTTATATGGATGTGGAATCAATTACAGAAATTTCAAAATATATAGCTACAGCAAAGGCTATTGATAAGGCAGTAGCTGCTGCGGTTTTAGAAGAATTTTATGTAATTTTTCAATCAAATCAGTATATTGCAAGTGGTGGTCTTGAATATGCAAAAGAGATTCTTTATAAAGCTTTAGGACCTGAAGAAGCTAAAAAAGTTCTTGATAAATTAGCAAAATCTCTTCAAAGTGAGCAGACTTTTGGCTTTTTACAAAAAGTAAAACCTCAACAGCTTGCCGATTTTATTGTAAATGAACATCCTCAAACAATTGCACTTATTTTAGCTCATATGGACCCAACAAGTGCAGCAGAAACTCTTAGTTATTTTCCAGATGAACTAAGGGCTGAGGTATTAATGAGAATGAGTAATCTAGGAGATATTTCTCCGCAGGTAATTAAAAAAGTTAGTGCTATACTTGAGACTAAACTTGAAGCATTAATGGGTTATAAAGTAGAAATAGGTGGGGTTAGATTTGTTGCAGAAATATTTAATAGACTTGGTCAAAAAGCAGCAAAATCTACTCTAAAATTTATAGAACAAGTAAATAATGAGCTTGCTGAAGAGATTAAAGAAAAAATGTTTACATTCGAAGATATTATTAAACTTGATAATAATGCAATTAGAGAAATTTTAAGAGAAGTTGATAAAAACCAATTAATGATAGCCCTAAAAGGAGCTCCAGAAGAGCTTAAGGAAAAATTTTTAGCAAATATGTCTCAAAGAGCTGCTCAAGCTTTTGAAGAAGAGATGCAATTTTTAGGACCTGTAAAAGTAAAAGAGGTAGAAGCGGCTCAAAGAGGAATTGTAGAAGTTGTGCAAAAACTTGCAGAAGAGGGTAGAATAAGTATAGGTGCGGAGGAAGAGGTAATTGAGTAGAATAATTAATGGAGAATCTGTAGAAAGACATATTGTAAGAAGTTATGAGTTTAAATCATTAGAAGAGAAAAGTGAAGTTAAGGATAATGTTGATGAAGTAAAGGAAGTAGTAGATACTAATTCTTCTGTAGTTGAACCTCAAAATCCTATTAAAGAAGAAGTAGTAGAAAAACTTTTAGAGAAAATAGAAGTTTTATCTAATAATATAATAAGTATTAGAGGAGATTTTCAAAGACAATTGAATGAATGTAAAGAACAAGCTCAAATAGATAAACAAAAATCATTTGAAGAGGGGTATAATAAAGGTATAAACGATGCTCAAACTCAGCTTAATCAAATAGTAGAAGAAAAACTTAAACTTTTAGAAGAATCTATTAAAAAGTTAGATGAAATAGCTTCTTCATTAGAGTCTAAAGTAAGTTCACTAGAAAAAGAGTTAGTAGCAGTAGCTCTTGATATTGCACATGAAATTATTCAAAAAGAGGTTTCTTCATTTTCAAAAGAGATTGCTTTAGCTCTTGCAAAAAATTTAATAGAAGAGGTTAAAGAAGCTACTAAAATAGAAATTAGAGCTAATCCTAATGATGTAGCCTATTTAAAGGAAAATTTGGAACATATTAATATTGTTGCTGATGAAGCTATAAAAGAGGGTGGAATAGTAATAGTAACTGATGCTGGTAATATAGATGCGGAGATTGAAAATAGATTTAAAGCTATAAAAGAAGCAGTATTGGAGGAGAGATTATGAATATAAAGGGTATGCAAATAAAAGAACTTGAAGAACTAGCACAAAAGATAAGAGAAAAAATTTTAGAAGTAGTTAGTAAAAATGGAGGGCATTTAAGTTCAACTCTTGGAGCAGTAGATTTAATTATTGGTATGCATTATGTATTTGATGTAGAAAAAGACCCTTTTATATTTGATGTTTCTCATCAGGCTTATGCTCATAAGCTTTTGACGGATAGATGGGAAAGTTTTGATACATTAAGAAAATTTGGAGGAATTAGTGGTTATACAAAGCCTAGTGAAAGTAAGTATGATTATTTTGGTGCAGGACACTCTTCTACTTCAATTTCAGTAGCAGTTGGAGCAGCAAAAGCTATTAAATTAAAAAAAGAAGATAGAATTCCTGTTGTTTTAATAGGTGATGGAGCAATGAATGCAGGAATGGTTTATGAAGCTATGAACGAGCTTGGAGAGAGAAAACTTCCTGTTGTAATTATTTTAAATGATAATGAAATGAGTATAGGAAAGCCAATAGGTGCTCTTAGTAAATATTTAACAAAATTAAAAGCTGGTAAATTTTATCAAGGTTTTAAAGAAAAATTTAAAAATATTTTAGAACAAATGCCTTCAGATGTTAGATTTACTGCTAAAAAGTTTGAAGAATTTTTGAGTGTAAATGGGATTTTTTTTGAAGAGTTAGGGCTTGAGTATATTGGACCTATTGATGGGCATAATTTAGAAGAGATTATTGAAACATTGAAAATTGCAAAAGAATTAAAAAAACCTGTTGTTGTTCATGCAAAAACTATTAAAGGAAAAGGGTATAAAGAGGCAGAAGGGTATTATGAACATTGGCATGGGGTTGGGCCTTTTGACTTAGAAACCGCAGAACCTTTAAAAAAATCTTCTCTTAATGCAACTAGAGTTTTTTCAGATACTCTTTTAGAAATTGCAAAAAAAGATAAAAAAGTTGTAGGGCTTACTGCTGCAATGCCAAGTGGAACTGGAATGAAAGAACTTATTGAGGAGTTTCCGGATAGATTTTGGGATGTAGGTATTACAGAACAGCACGCAGTAACTTCTATGGCTCCTCTTGCTAAAGAAGGTTTTATTCCTTTTGTGGCAATATATTCTACATTTTTACAAAGAGGGTATGATCAAATTATTCATGATGTATGTTTAGATAATTATCCCGTAAGATTTGCTATTGATAGAGCAGGGATAGTTGGAGCAGATGGGGAAACTCATCAAGGGGTTTTTGATATTGGATATTTAAGAATAATTCCTAATATGACAATTTTTGCTCCAAGAGATTTTAATACTTTAAAAAAAGCAGTAAAATTTGCTTATGAATTTAATGATGGGCCTTGTGCCTTTAGATATCCCAGAGGAGCTTTTAGTTTGGAAGATAATGTATTTGAAGCTACAGATTTTGAATTGGGAAAGGCCGAATTATTAATAGATGGTAAAGATATTATGTTAATTGCTTATGGAAATGGAGTAGGAAGAGCTTATAAAGTTTATAAAAACTTAAAGGATAAATTTAATATAGGTATTTTAGATTTACGATTTGTTAAACCTTTTGATAAAGAAATGTTAAAAAATCTAAAAGCAAAAAAATGGTATGTAATTAGTGATAATGCAAAAGAGGGTGGAATTGCACAAATGCTTAGTGATTTTGCAAATTCTGAAAAATTAAATGTAGAGATAATCTCTTTTGAGTATCCTGATAAGTTTATACCTCATGGAGAATTAAAAGAAGTGGAAAAATTTTTAGGAGTAGATAGTGAAGCAATTATTAAGCATATTATTAATAATAGTTAGTCTATTTATTTTAGGTTGTGTAGAAAAAGAAAAAAAGTATAAAAAACATACTGAAAAATATTATCAATCTAAGTTTTGTAAAAATTTAGGTGGGATAATGGAGTTTAGATTAAGAGATAAAACAAGAGTTGATTGTTTAACAGATGAATATGCAATAGAAGTGGATTTTGCTAAAAAGTGGGCAGAAGGAATTGGACAAAGCCTTTATTATGCTATTATGACAAAAAGAAAACCAGCTGTTGCTTTAATAGTTAGTAAAAAAGATAAAAGATATATAAAAAGACTAGAAAAAGTAGCTAAGAAGTTAGGAATAAAAGTTTTTTTAATAAAAAGGTAGGTTGATATGAAAGCTGGCTTTATTTTAAAACCAAAAGAGACATTTAAAATTAAAGAGCTTTTTTTTGAAATAAAAAAGATTTTTGAAAAGTTTAATATAGAAGTATTAATTGATTCAGTTTCAGCTAAGTCAATAGGAATATTTGGTATAGATTTTAATAAAATGTGTGAAAAAGCAGACTTTTTAGTCTCGTTAGGAGGAGATGGGACTTTAATTTCTCTTGCGAGAAGAAGTTATATTTATGATAAGCCTATTTTAGGGATTAATGCTGGAAAATTAGGTTTTTTAACAGATATTTCACCTGAAAATATTGAAAGTTTTTTAAAAAAATTTTTAAAAAAAGAGTATAGAATAGATGAGAGAATGGTTATTGAAATAAAAAAAGAAAATCAACTTTTTTATGCTTTTAATGATGTTGTTTTTACTAAAGAGACCTTTTCTTCAATGATAAGTATTAAAGTAGATACAAATGAGGCAATGTTAAATACTTATTATGGAGATGGTTTAATTATTTCTACTCCTACCGGTTCTACTGCTTATAATCTAAGTGCAGGAGGGCCTGTAGTTTATCCTTTAACAGAAGGATTTATTTTAACTCCAATTTGTCCTCACTCTTTAACTCAAAGACCTCTTGTTTTACCGAGCCATTTTGAACTTGTTGTTGAAGTAAAAGAGCTTTATGGAAAAATTGTATTAGATGGACAAGAAATTTTAGATATTAATTCTAAGATTTTTATAAAAAAAGCAAAAAAACCTGTTAGATTTATTCATAGATTAGAAAGAAACTATTTTGAAGTATTGAGAGAAAAATTAAAATGGGGAGATAGATGATAGAGAGAGTCTATTTAAAAGACTATTTAATATTTGAGAAAATTGATCTTTATTTTAAGAAAGGACTTATTGTATTTACCGGAGCAAGTGGGGCAGGAAAATCTGTTTTTATAAGAGGAATTTTGTCTATATTTGGTTTTTTTGATGCAAATGCAAAGGTTGGGGAAGTAGTTGTTGATAATGATTTAGATTTAGAAAAATTAGGTATAGAAAAGGATGATGTTTATATATTTAGACAAGTAAAAAAAAACAAAAATAGATATTTTATAAATTCAAATGCTGTAAGTAAAAAAAATATAAATCAAATAGCAAAAAGTTTTATTAATTATCTTTCATTAAGAGAGATTAAAGAATTTGAAAGTGAAGAATTATTAAAAGTTTTAGATAAAATGATAAAAGAGAAAGATTATTATGTTAATTTAATTAAATATAAAAAAAAATTCAAAATACTAAAAGAAAAAGAAAATAGGCTTTTTAGTATCAACAAAACAAAAGATGAAATAAAAGAAAAAATAGAATTTTTAAAATTTGAGCTTTCAAGAATAGAAAAAATTAGTCCAAGTATAAAAGAGTTTGACAAACTTATACAAATAAAAAAAGATTTTAGTAAAATAGAAAAAATTAAAGAAAAAGCACTACTTGCAAGTCAAATATTTGAATATGAAAATAGAGTATATGAATTTTTAGAAACTATTGAAAGTGAAAGAGAGTTTTTTACAAATACTATGGATGAACTTAGAGTAAAGATAAATGAAGTAAATGAAAAAGCCGAGTTCTTAGAAAATATAAATATCGAAGAAGTCTTAGAAAGGTTATCTCAATTACAGGAACTAATAATAAGATTTGGTTCCATACAAGAGAGCTTAAGATATTATGAAGAAAAAAAGAGAGAACTTCAAAAACTTGAAAATTTAACTTTTGAAAAAGAAAATCTTGAAAAAGAGATAAAAATTATAAAAAAAGAATTGATTACATTAGCAGAATCTCTATCATACAAAAGAAAAACACTTGCTAAAGAACTTGAAAATAAGCTAAATTTTTATTTGAAAAAACTTTATTTGCCAGAGGCTACAGTAAAAATTAATAAAACTTCATTAAATTCCTTTGGATTTGATGAAGTTAAAATAGTATTAAACGATATAGACATAGACAATATTTCAACTGGTGAACTTAATCGTTTAAGAGTAGCTATACTTGCAAGTAGATTAGAGTATGAAGAGAAAAGAAAAACCCTTTTTTTAGACGAAATAGATTCTAACCTAAGTGGAGAAGAGAGTATGAGTATAGCAGAAGTATTAAGTTATATTTCTACTAAATATCAAATTTTTGCTATTTCTCATCAGCCTCAGTTAGCAAGTAAGGCTAATCAACATTTTTTAGTAGCAAAAAAAGGAAATAAAAGTTTTATTAAAGAACTCTCTCTTGTAGAGAGAATAGAAGAGATATCAAGAATAATAGGGGGAAAAGAAAAATCTCAAAAAGCATTTGAATATGCTAAAGAACTGCTAAAGGATGTAAATGATTAATCTATTTTTTTATAAAGTAAAAGAGTTAGAGGAATTTATAGAAAAAATTAAAAAAAGAGATGAAAAAATAAAGGATGAGCTAATAGAACTTTTTAAAAATTGCAAAATTGAAAAAAGTAAAAAAGAAGAGTTTAAAGAAAAACTCTTTAAAACTATTGCATTATTAAATATTAAATATAATCATAAGTTTTTTAAAAACAATATGTTAACATTTTCTGCTTTTGAAGAAGCTATAAAAAATGAAGAGGGTTATTTAGTAATTATTTCTACTCCTAATAATGAAGAAACAAGAAAATTTTTATTAGGATTTTTAATTAAAAAAATTTCTCCATTTTTTACTATTTCTCAAAATAAAATTATAGGCTTTTTAAAAGAGTTAAGTGAATTAAAAAATATTAAATCTATCCCTTTTTACAATCCTTTAACTGAAGAGTTTAATGAAATAGAGCTTTTTACCGTTATTTTTCAAAAAGATAAATTTAATGTAGCTAAGATTGAAAAAGCAAAAAAGATTTTTAATGAGCTACAGAGAAGACCTTCTCTTAGAAATAAACATTTTATAGAATATTCTTTAAAAGCAAATAAGATTGTTGATTTTGAAAAAGAAAAAGCAAATAAAGAAAAAGAGAAATATATTTATATTTTTGATGAAAGCTATCCTAATTTAGAAATTATCTTAAAAAAAGAAAAAGAGAATATTCCTTTTGTGTTAGCATTGCTTGAAAAAATTGATATGGACCTAGAAAAAATTAAAGATTCAAAAGGACTTGAAAATATAGTAAATAGAATGCTTAATTTTATAGAAAGAAATATTGATGATAAGCTTATCAGAGATGAAGTGAATTTTTTAAGGAGAAAATTACATCACTAATGGTGCGGCGGGGGTGCAACGATTTTGTGTCTTTTTTAGTCTCAATTTGTCTTACTTTGTAACTACTCCTTTTAGAATATTACCATAATTTCGGCTTTTTATTGTTTCTATTTGTCTTATATTGTATCATACAAGCAACCCAAAAAGGTGGGTATGGAAGTGGGTATGAAATTAAAAAAGTGGGTATATAAGTGGGTATGATTTTGAGCCGCACCACACCCTATAAAGGAGTAGAAAATGGCTAATATTTTAACCCAAACCGCAATTAATGCCTTTTTAAAAAGCGATAAGAAAAAGATAAGTGATGGAATGGTTACGGGCTTACAATTGCATAAAACATCAAAAAAAGCCGTATGGCGATTAAGGTATAAATATGGGAATAAAGACAGCACCATTAAGATTGGAGATTATCCAGATGTCAGCTTAAAAACAGCTAGAGATATAGCAAAAGAGTATAAAGAGCTTTTAGCTAAAGGTATAGACCCAAATACCTATAAACGAGAAGAACAAGAAAGAATTAAAAGGGAACAGAATAAAAAGAGCTTTAAAAGTATAGCATATGAGTTTTTAGAATTACAAAAGGGAAAAGTCAGCGAAAAGAGATTTAAAGCAAATTATACTAGAGCATTTGAAAAGTATGCTATTCCTTTTATGGGTAATAAAAAGATAGATAC
>CAZEOW010000021.1:0-13128 GCA_964514005.1 uncultured Nautiliales bacterium | reverse complement strand
ATTTAGTCAGTGCCATTGGCTAAATGCATTTAAAGAGAGTTTAAAAATTTCTCTACTACGGAAAAACTTCCAAAAATTAGCATTGGCTTTTTAATTTCTTTAAAATCCTCTATTTCAATTCCAAGATTGATTGCAATTTTTTTTATATTTTCTTTTTTTTCTATACGAGGATTATCTACATCTATTAAATAAAGTTTATTAATTTTTGGTTTTAAAATTTTTAAAATCTCTTCATAGTCTTTATCGGCATATGTGTTATATACTAAATTTACTTTTTTAGTTAAAGCCTTAGCAATTTCTCTTGCGGCTAAGGGATTGTGTCCTACATCAATCCATAAATCCTTTTCAATCTCTTCAAATCTTCCTTTTAATTGTAAATCATCAATATCTTTTATGCTAAATAAAATCCCTTCTTTTTTCAAAAAACTTAAAGCAAGTAAATAATTATTAAATAAAAATTTAGGAAATTTAAAATTTTTCTTTAAATCCTCAATCTCTTCAACTTCAAAAAAATCTAAAAAATTATAAATAATTTTACCTTCACACTCTTTATTAAATTTTACTTCTTCTACCTCTTTATGAATCTGTTTTCCGATAATTGCTTCTTTTTGAATAGCGTTTAGTTTTGTAGTAGCAATCTCTTTTATAGTATTACCTAAAAAACTTTGATGGTCATAATCGATTGTAGTAATTAAAGTTATTTTTTTATTAAATACATTCGTTGCATCAAATTCTCCTCCAAGTCCAGCTTCTAAGATTACAAAATCAAGCCCTTCAAACGCTAATGCAGCAAGTAGAGTAGTATATTCAAAATAGCTTAAATCATTTATAACTTTTTTAGGTAAAAGTTTTTGAAGTTTTTGATGGACTTCTTCAAGTTTTTCATCATCAATATCTTTTCCGTTTATCCATATTCTTTCGTTAAATTTTAAAATATGAGGAGATGTATAATGACCAACTGTATAGCCTTTTTTTAAAAGAGTGTGAGCTAAAAATCTTCCAGTTGAGCCTTTTCCGTTAGTTCCTATTATATGAATGATAGGCACTAATTTAATATGCTCTTTTATTAAAGAATAAGCCTTTGGCATTCTAAAAATATCAATCTCTTTATAAAAAAGAGGCTTTTTTTCTAAAAAATCATTTACATTCATCAGCACATACCCTATTTCTTCCACTTTTTTTTGCTGTATATAATCTATTATCAGCCAATTTTAAAGTTTCATCCATTGAAGAAGTCTCTTCTCTACTTGCAACTCCACCTGAAACTGTGACTTTTATTCTAGTTTTTTTATACATAAATTTAGTTTTTTCTATAATACTCCTTAGTTTTTCTGCAAATTTATAAGCTCCTATTTTATCTGTATTAGGTAAAATAGCAACAAACTCTTCTCCTCCAAATCTTCCTATCATATCAACATCTCTTGCATATCTTCTAAATAAAAGACCTAAACTTTTAAGTATTACATCTCCTGCATCGTGTCCGTATGTATCGTTAATATTTTTAAAATGGTCTATATCAAAAAAAACTATTGAATAAATTGTATTATATCTTTTATGGCTACTTTCTTGTTTATTTAATTCTTCCATAATTGCTTTTTTATTAGATATTTTTGTTAAAAAGTCTGTCTTAACCTCTTTTGATAGTTTTTCAATTTGAGATTCAAGTAGTTTTACTTTTGTTTTTAATTTTTTAACTTCTTCATCCTCTTTTTTAATCTCATCAGAGAAATCTTTTACTTGATTATCAAGTGACTTTGCAATTTGTAATAATCTCTTTTTTATTGTATCAAAATCTTTTCCATCCTTATGAAATGTTTCTAATTCTGTTTTTATATTATGAATCTCTTCTGAAGAAGTATTTGTATGCTTTAAAATTCTTAATATTTTTATAGATAATCTTTCTGTTATTTGATCTAAGTCTTTAAGTTTTTTTTGAAGCTCTTTTTTATCAAGTTCAATTCTTTTTTTTGTTAATATTTTTAAATCTTCAGCAAAAGCTTTAGATAAAATAAACCCATTATGTCTAATCTGTTTTTTTAATTCTGCTATTTCATCACTCATAAAAGGAGCATAGCTTGGAGTTAATGAAAATATAATTGCATCTGAAAGCTCTTCTAAATTAGGATGTTCTCCTAGTTTTGCAATAAGAGATTTTATAATTTCAATTGCATCTTTAGATTTTATATTTGCTATTTTAGATGCTTTATTTATAATAGTTTCATCAAAACTGCTTAAAAAATCAAGCCACTCTTTTCTTAAAGTTTCAAACTCCTCTTTTGTTAAATGAGGTTTTAAAAAATCTAAATGTTTTATAGCTATTTTTTGAGAACTTATAATAGGTAAAATTGCTATTACATCAAGGGCTCTTTTTGTATATAAAAATAGATTCTCAAGAGCTTCTTTCTCTTTTGTAGGATTTTCTCTATTTAGATAATTAATTAAAAAAGCAATAAGTTCATCTACATTTTTTATATTGTAATTTTTAGTAACTGCTTGATATTTTAAATCCAATTTTTTTATATATTCTGCAACTTTATTGCAATCTTTTGTAATTACATTTGCTTTTTTAGCCTCTTTACAAAAAATCTCTTCATACTCATTTGGAGTAAATATGTAATTTTGGTCTTTAAAATAAGAGAGTGCTCTTTTTGCTATATCTTTAATTGTCATTTTTTTGCTCCATTTATAGTCAATTTTGTTAATAGATTATTTAAGGCATTTATAGCGGCCTTTTTAAAAGCATCAAGTTTTAACTGTTCATTAATTACACTATTTGCTGAAACTGCAAAGTCATATTGACCATTTACTAAAAAAGGCTTGCTATTTATTTTTACTTTTAAATTAACTTTACTTCTGTAAAGAATAGGAAATCCATTATTATCGTAATCTATTGGACTGATGTTAAAAGATAAAAGTGTTACTGTTAAAATAGTATCCGGATTATTATTGTTTATATTTGAATTAAAAATAGTATACACTGAATCTATTAAAGCATCTTTAAGATAAATTGTCTCTTTTGGGTTTTTAGGTGAAATTTGAAAATCAATTTTAATGTTATCTTTTAATATCTTTTTTGTATAAGTTGTACTTGGTTTATATCCACAGCCTATTAAAAGCAAAAAAAGAAGAAAAAATCTTTTCAGAATCTATCCTTTTACTACGATATTTACAATCCTGTTTGGGACTACTATCTCTTTTACGATATTTTTACCTTCTATATATTTTTTCACAGCTTCTTTTGCCGCTTGTAATATCTCATCTTTGCTTGCATTTGCACTAACACTAATTTCAGCTCTTTTTTTACCGTTAACTTGAACTGGATAATTAATTTCATCTTTTTTTAGAGCTTCTTCATCAATTTTTAAATCCCCAAAATTTTTTCTATTAAATAACTCTTCACTTATTTCGCTTGCAATATGAGGGATTATAGGCTCTAAAACATTCATCAATACCCAATAACCTTCTGTGTAAATATCTTTATTGTCTATTTTATTAAGAGCGTTTAGTGCTTCCATAGCACTTGCAATTAAAGTATTAAAAGCAAACGTTTTTTCATATGTATCTTTGCTTCTTTTTAGAGTTTCATAAACTTTTCTTCTTGCTTCTTTTTCTTCTTTTGTAAGTTTTGAAGTATCAATCTCAGGCAATTTATCGGTTTTATAACATTTTGATGCGTTTAAATAGAGTCTGTTTAGAAATCTATAAGCTCCCTCTACCCCGCTATCGCTCCATTCAAGTTCAGCTTCAGGAGGAGCCGCAAATAAAATAAACAATCTTGCCGTATCAGCCCCGTATTTTGCAACAATCTCATCAGGATCAACCACATTTCCTTTACTTTTACTCATTTTTGCACCGTCTTTTAATACCATTCCCTGAGTTAAAAGTCTGCTAAATGGCTCATCAACGCTTGCATATCCTAAATCTCTTAAGGCTTTTGTGAAAAATCTTGCATACAAAAGATGAAGTATAGCATGTTCAATCCCGCCTATATATTGATCTACCGGCATCCAATATTTTTCATCTTCTTTTCTAAACGGCACATCTTTATATTTATGAAAATCCGTTGTGTATCTGAATTGATACCAACTGCTCTGAACGAATGTATCCATAGTATCAGTTTCTCTAATTGCATCACTTCCGCATTTAGGACATTTTGTAATTTTCCAAGTAGGATGATTCTCAAGCGGATTTCCGCTACCTGTTATTTCAATATCATCAGGAAGAGTTATAGGTAAATTTTCTATTTTTTCCGGAACTATTCCGCATTTAGGACATTTAACAAAAGGCAGTGGTGCTCCCCAGTATCTTTGACGGCTTATTCCCCAATCTCTAAGTCTGTAATTAACTTCTTTTTTTCCAACTCCTAACTCTTCGAATTTTTTAATAATAGTTTCTTTTGCTTCTGTGTTTTTCATACCTGTAAACTCACCGCTGTTTATCAATATCCCTTCACCCGTATAAGCTTGTGATTTATCAAGTTCACCGTTTTCAGGTTTAATTACCCAGACAATCGGCAGGTTGAATTTTTTAGCAAACTCAAAATCTCTCTCATCATGAGCAGGAACCGCCATTACAGCACCGCTTCCGTAATCCATCAAAACAAAATTCGCCATCCATACAGGCACTTTTTCTCCGGTTAAAGGATGGATAACGTCAATTCCGAGATACACTCCATCCTTCTGCATTGCCTGTCTTTCTTTTGGAAGAATACTTCTTATATATTTGACTTTCTTTTCAGTCTCTTCATCAAAAAGTTTATTTTCTAGCATATAATCGATAATAGGATGTTCTGGCGCTAAAGCCGAATAGGTTACTCCATATATCGTATCAGGTCTTGTAGTAAATACTTCATATCCGTCAAATTTATTATTAAGTTTTTCTTTACTCTCATCTGATAAAGAAAATTTAAATTTTAGCCCCACCGATTTGCCAATCCAGTTCTTTTGCATTGTAAGAACTTTATCAGGCCAGTTACCTTTTAGTTTTTCATCAATGTCTCTTAGTAACTCTTCTGCGTATTTTGTAATTTTTATATACCATCCGGGAAGTTCTTTAATTTCAATAGGATTATCACATCTCCAACAACATCCGTCAATCACTTGTTCGTTTGCCAATACCGTATGACATGTCTCACACCAATTAACTTTTTGAGTGCGTCTCTCAAGAAGATTTGCTTCATACATTTTTATAATAAATTCCTGTTCCCATCTTGTGTATTCGGGGTCACTTGTTGCAAATTCTCTTTTTTTACTAAATGAAAGACCAAGTCTTTTTAACTCTTCTCTCATATAATCAATGTTTTCATAAGTCCATTTTTTAGGATGAATTCCATGTTTTATAGCAGCATTTTCAGCAGGCATTCCGAAACTATCCCATCCAATTGGATGTAAAACATTATATCCTTTTTGTCTGTAATATCTAGCAATCGCATCTCCTATGGAATAGTTTCTAACATGTCCCATATGAATTCTACCGCTTGGATACGGGAACATACTTAAAATATATTTTTTTGGTAAAGAATAATCTTCTTTTACTTCAAATGCTTCTTCTTTATCCCAAATATCTTGCCACTTTTTCTCAATCTCTTGCGCTTTATATTCTCTCATCTGCTACTCCCATTCATTATTTTTTGTTTTTGCTATTTCTATAAAGCTTAAAATTAAAGTTACAATATTTGCTATTGTTGCTCCTATTGCCATTGCATATGCTGCATTTAAATCGTGTTTTATTTCCAGATAAAAAAATGCCGGAATTAAATGTAAATCAGCTACTAAACTTGCTGCAAATAATTCAGCTGCAAAGATATTTTTAACTCCTATTTTAAGCACAGTTGAGATAAGATTTAAACTTAAGGCTATAAAAAGAGCAATACTATTATGATCGTATAAAAATCCAGCTACACTAGTAAGACTCATTAGCTGGAAAAAGACATAAACTACTTTTCCCCAATCCATTAAACAACTCCCCCTTCATACATTTTTCTGAGTCTCTCTTTTTCTTTTCTTATTTTTTCTTTTTCAGCTAGTTTTTTTCTATAATCATTAACTTTAAATCCAAGCCAGATTAAAAGAGGTGATGCTATAAAGATAGAACTGTATGTACCTACAATAATTCCTACAAGAAGTGTAAAACTAAATGGTTTTATAATTTCTCCTCCAAATAAAAATAGAGTTAATACTACAAAGAAAGTTGTAAGAGATGTTAAAACGGTTCTGCTTAAAGTGTTTGATACAGCTTCATTAATTATTTTAGCTAAATTGGTCTCTTTTGAAATCTGAACTTGTTCTCTTATTCTATCAAATACAACAATTGTATCGTTTAGAGAATATCCCATTAATGTAAGAATTGCTGCAAGTACATCCAAATTTACTTCTATATGAAAAATACTTACTGCTCCAAGAGAAATAATAGTATCGTGAATTAAAGCAAGTACACTTGCTAATGCAAATCTCCACTCGAACCTAAAAGCAACATATATTAAAATACCTATAATTGCAAATATTAATGCATTTATTCCTTTTTCTTTTAATTCATTTCCAACTTTTGCTCCAACTATATCAACTCTTCTTATATCTACTTTTTCTAAAGGAGATAATAGTTTTTTTATTTCACTTCCAAGGGATTTTTTTACGTTTTCATCTACTGCATCTACATTAAGTCTTATTAAGATTTCATTAGGAGCACCAAAAGTGGTAATATTTGCACCTTTAAATTCTTTACTTACATATTTTCTTACATCTGCAATATTTATATTTTTATCAAACTTTACTTGAATTTCTATACCACCTTTAAAGTCTATTCCCCAGTTAAATCCTTTTGTAAATATAAAAAATAGGCTTATAGCTATTAAAGAAAGAGAGATTGAAATAAATATATTTTTCTTATTCATAAAGTCATAAGTTTTATTTTTGCTAAAAAGTTCCATTTTAAACCTTCATACCAAAAGATTTTGGTGTAATTTTTTTACCGCTTGCAAGTAGATATTCCCAAATTCCATGTGTTCCAAGAATTGCTGTTAGCATACTAGCTAAAATCCCTATTGCCATAGTAATTGCAAATCCTTTTATTGTTCCAGTTCCATATGCAAATAGGGCAAAAGCTGCAATTAGTGTTGTTATATTAGCATCTAAAATAGCACTCATAGCGTTTTTATAACCACCTTCAATAGCTGCTTTTATAGATTTTCCTTCTCTAATTAATTCTCTTATTCTTTCATTAATAATAACATTAGCGTCTACAGACATACCAACAGTTAGTACAATTCCAGCCATTCCCGGAAGTGTTAAAGTAGCACCAAAAATTGCCATTACTGCTGTAATTAAGAAAAGATTTGTTATAAGAACTATATCTGCAATTATTCCTGCTAAATTATAATACCAAGCCATAAATATTACAACTATTAAAAATCCACTAATAAGAGCAATCATAGATTTTCTTATACTATCTGCTCCAAGTGTAGCACCAACGCTTCTTTGTTCAAGTAATACTACAGGTGCTGGTAAAGAACCACTTCTTAGTGCAATAGCAAGTACGTGAGCTTCTTCTGGACTTCCTACTGTAATTTGACCGCTTCCTCCTCCAATTCTCTCTTGAATTGTAGGAGCTGATAAAACTTTATTATCTACTACAATAGCAAGCCTTTTTCCTACATTTTTACCAGTTACATCACCAAAAATTTGAGCACCTTGAGAATTGAGTGTAAAAAATATTGCAGGTTGATTTGTTTTTTGAGTAAATCCTACAGTTGCATTTGTAATCATACTACCATCAAGTATAGGAGGAGTTTTTAAAGGCCACATAATTTTTGGATTATTTTTATCCGGCAGCAATATATCTCCATATTTTTGGGCCTTTTGAGGTGAAGTAATTTTGTGTTCATCATCTACTAAATATAATTCTAAATGAGCTGCTGTTGAGATGAGTTTTTTAATATTTTCTTTTTCTTTTTGAGTTTTAACTCCCGGAAGTTCAACTACAATTTTATCTTTTCCTTGTTTTGTAACACTTGGTTCTGCAAGCCCATAAGCATCAAGTCTACTTCTTATAGTTTGAATAGCTATATTAATAGCATCTTCTTTTATCTTTTTAATTTCTTGAGGAGTTAAGGATAATCTATAAAATAGAGTATCTTTTTTTAATGTTTTAGTTATATTTAAATTAAATCTTTTTAATTCCTTATCCATTTTAGCTTCATCATCTTTATCAAGTAATTCAAAAGAGATAGAATTATCTTTTATTTTTATATTATCTGTAAAAAGCTCTTTTTTGTTTGAAATGTATTTAATTGTAGATGCTATTGTCTTTAATTGATTTTTTATAGCTTCTTTGGTTTTTACACCTAAAACTAAATACATCCCACCTTGTAAATCAAGACCTAAATTAACTTTTGGATTTTTTCCTAAAAAGGAAGGAATAGTAAAAGCTATTCCAAAAATGGTAGCTAAAAGAAAAATCACAACTCTATAATTAAGCTTTTTCATCATCAAGCTTTCTTGCTACAGCTGATTTATCTATTTTTACTTCTACATTATCAGCAATTTTTGCTTTAATAAAGCTCTCTTCGTTTTTTACAACTTCAGCTATAATTCCTCCAATTGTTACTATTTTATCACCTTTTTTAAGATTTTCTACCATTTTTTTATGTTTTTTAGCTTCTCTTTGTTGTGGTAGAATTACAAGAAAATAAAAAATTACAAATAGTATAATTAAAGGTAAAATAGATGCAAAAATACTTGGTTGGGCTGCTTGAGCTTCTGCTGCGTATAAAAAGTTCATTTCTATCCTTTTTTAAGAGTAATTTTAACACAAATTCTTTGATACTTGCAATTTTTTTTTCTTTAAGTTTATATATTAATCAATTCTCAATAGATTTTAAGTTTATTTATACTTTTATATTGTTGATAGCTTTTTTTTTAATGTTTCATTCAAATCATAAATGGTTTGGGAGTGGTTTTTTAATAGGTATATTGTGGTTTTATTGGATAGCCTTTTCTTTAAAGTATTATGGGCTTTGGTTTTTAATTCCTTTTGTGGTTTTTTTAATAGGTTTAATATATGGTTGGTTATTTTGGACAATAGGTTATTTTTATAAAAAAATGCCAAAATATTTAGATGCTTTTTATATAGCTTTTGTGTTTACTTTTTTGTTTGATTATTTTGCTCCTTTTAGTTTTGATTGGTTAAAACCTGATATTTTGTTTGTAAATAGTTATTTTGGCATAAAAAAGTGGCAAATTTTTTTAGTGTTATTAGCAATAGCTTTTTTTAAGTATTTTAAATTGAGCGTTTTTTTAATGCTGTTTGTTATAAATTTTTCTAAGCCACAAGTATATAAGATGCCATCTATTAAGTTAGTTTCTACTAATATTTCTCAAGATAAAAAGTGGGATATCAAATATATTCCTTATGAAATCAAGCAAAATTTTAAATATATTAATGATGCAATAGGGAAGTATAAAATTATTGTATTGCCTGAGAGTGCTTTTCCTATTTTTTTAAATGAATATCCTAATTTAGTAAATAACTTAAAAAAACTATCTTTTAAAATTGCAATAATTACAGGTGCTTTACACTATAAAAATGGTAAGATTTTTAATTCAACCTATGTTTTTAATAATGGAAAAGTGCAAATTATAGATAAACATATTTTAGTTCCTTTTGGAGAATATGTTCCATACTTTTCAAAAATTGTAAATAAAATATTTTTTAATGGAGCGAGTGATTATAGTGCTTCAAAAGATTTTTCAACTTTTAAAATAGGTAGTTTTAATTTTATAAATGCAATTTGTTATGAAGCTACAATAGAGGATTTGTATAAATTAAAGCCAAAATATATAATAGCAATTTCAAATAATGCGTGGTTTATTCCAATTGAATGGAGCATTCAACAACTATTAATCAAATTATATGCTAAAAGATATAAAAAAGTAGTCTTTCATGCAATAAATGGAGGAAAAAGTTATGTATTAAAATGAAGTTCCTATATTAAATTCAAATTTTTGTAAATCATCTGTTGGTTTTGATTTAATAGGCCATGCCCAAATAAAGCTTAAAGGTCCCATTGGAGTTACCCAATTAACTGCTATACCATAAGAACTTCTTGATATATTTAAACTATTTTCTCCAACTACTCCATAATCTATAAATCCACTTAACCAAAGTCTATTTTTTAGACTAATAGGAGTAGATATTTCTGGTCCTGTTATAAATTCATATTTTCCTCCAATTAATGTTCCTTGAGAATCTTTTGGAGATATTGAATAATATCCAAAACCTCTAACACTTCCCATTCCTCCAAGATAAAATTTTTCATTTATAGGTAAATAACCAGTTTTTTTAATAACTCCCCCTAAAGCTTTATATTTTAATACAAAAACAGTTTTATATGTTTTATTTTTTATAGGATAAAAATATTTATATGCTGCACTTACTTTTATATATTTTTCATCTCCTCCAATTCCTGAAAATTCTATTGCACTTTGAGCGATTGTCCCTGTTGTTGGGAAAAAGAAATTATCTGTATTGTTAAAGGATAAAGAAGTTACAATATAGCTTTTTGTGCTTGTAGGTTTTATATATTCTGTAGTATCATAATTGTATAGATGAGTTTTTGTATACCCATACGAAAAATCCAAATTTGTATTTCTTAAAATCTCTTTACCTATACCTATTTTAAATCCGTTTTTCTTTTCTGTATAGGAGATACCTTCAAATCTTGATTTAAAAATAGAAGTATTTAAAGAGTATAAAGAGTCAAAAACTCTTGGATTTTTTAAATTAATAGAATAGGTGCTGCTTACATTTGAATAGTTTGCATTAATAGTTAAAGACTGCCCGCTTCCAAATACATTTCTTTCTGTTAATGCTAAATTAAATCCAAGTTTTGTATAACTTCCATAACTAATTCCAGCTCTTAAACTTCCGCTTAATCCTTCTTTTACTTTTACTATTAAATCTATCTTATTATAAGATACTTTTTTTTGTTCTATTTTTACATCTTCTAAATATCCGCTTCTTTGAAGAGCATTTTTAGAATCTATTAAATTTTTGTATGAAAATTTATCTTTAGGTGCTAAGAATATGTTTCTTCTTATTACTCTATCAAGTGTTTTTGTATTTCCTTGTATAATAACATTATTAATATAAACAATATTATTTGGAATAACTTCATATGTAATATAAGCAAGATTTCCTTTTTTTTCTATCTTAGGATATACTTGAGCATAAGCATATCCTTCGTTTTGAAAAGCGTGTTTTATATTTTTTAAATCTTCTCTAAGAGCTGAAATGTTGAAATATTTATCTACTTTTAGTTCAAGTTGTGGTAGGTTTACTTTTATATTTTTTGGATAAGATATGTTAACACTTTTTACTATATATCTGTTTCCTTCTTTTATATGAAAATCTACTGTTGCTGAGAAGTTATCAAAATCTGTTATTGCTAAAGGAGTTTGAACTTTTGCATCCATAAATCCTAAATTTAAATAATACTCTTGCAAAGTCTGCTGATCTGAGAGGAGTTTATATATATTTAAAGTTCCACTGTTTACAAAAGGGAATATAGAAAAACAGTCTCTTGGCTGATTATAAATTTCATCAATTAAATCACTTTTGCTAATTGATTTGTTTCCATAAAAGTTTACATTTGTAATAATAAGTTCTTGACCTTTATTGATTGTAATGTCTAAATATACTTTATTGTTTTTTATTTGCTTTTTTACATATACAATTGTATTAAAATAAGACTTTGATAGATAATAACTTTTAATAAATTCTTGAAGTGTTTTTATTCTCTCTTTTTTAAATATTTCTCCCTTTTTAGGGATAAGGTTTTGTTCTTTTAGAGTTTTTCTAAGCTCTTCTGATAAGTTATGAAATTCAATTTTGTATATTATTGGCTTTTCTATACAATTAAAAATAAGTTTGTTTTTATTTTTTTCTACTATTATATTTTGAAAATATCCTGTTTCAAATAATTTTTTCAAACTCTCATCAACTTTTTTTATATCATATTCTTCATTTTCTCTAATTGTTATTAGAGATTTTGCTGTAAGAGGTGAGAGATGAATTAGGTCTTTAAATTCAATAGTTTGTATATTTGAAGCTAATATTAAGCTTGGAAATAAAATTGCTATTTTTTTCATATATCCCCTTATTTTGAAGTAGAGCAATTATACCAAAAAATGATAATTTGATATAATTTTTAAAAAAGAGGGTTAAATGGTTTGTGCTATTGTAGGACTTGGATTAATGGGCGGCAGTTTTGCTCTTAGTATGAAAAATTATTTTGATGAAATGGTAGGATATGATTTAAATCCAAAACATATAAAAGAAGCCTTAAGAATAGGATTAATTAATAAAGAAATAGAATTTAAAGAACTTGAAAAAGTAGATGTTATTATTTTGGCTATTCCTATAAGAGGGATTATAGATTCTTTACATAAGTTATCTAAGCTTTCTTTAAAAGAGAATGTTACAATCATTGATTTTGGCTCTACAAAAGAGAGTATTATAAAAGAATGTCCTAAAAATATTAGAAAAAATCTTGTAGCTTCTCATCCAATGGCTGGGACAGAGTATTCTGGTCCTTTAGCAGCAGTAGAAAATTTGTATACAAATAAGGTAATGGTGGTATGTAATATAAAAGAGAGTGGAGAGTATCAACAAAAAGTTGCTTTTGATATTTTTAATTATTTAAAAATGAATATTAAATTAATGGATGCAAAAGAACACGATAGACACGCAGCTTTTATTTCTCATATGCCTCATATTGTTTCTTTTTCTATTGCAAATGCTGTTTTAAAGCAAGAAGACAAAGAACATATTGTTACCCTGGCAGCTGGTGGTTTTAAAGATATGAGTAGACTTGCAAAAAGCAATGCTCAAATGTGGAAAGATATTTTTAGAGAAAATAAAAGCAATTTACTTGATTCTATAAATGCTTTTGAAGAAGAGTTAAAAAAAGCTAAAGAGATGATAGAAAAAGAGGAGTGGGATAATTTAAAACTATGGATGCAAACAGGAAATAAATTGCATCATATTATGTAAAATAACATAATCGATTTAACAAAAAGTATTTAAATAAAGCGAAACAATTGCAAATTTTAACTGAAAAAAAGCGTTAAAAAA
>CAZEOW010000020.1:0-13318 GCA_964514005.1 uncultured Nautiliales bacterium | reverse complement strand
TTTTCCTCTTTTTCTTCTTGATTCTCTTTTTCTTCTGCCATTATTTTCCTTTTTGATATAATTTTAGCAAAAAAGGGTAATTTTGATAAATAAAATTTTCTTTTTTATAGGCAAAGCTTTTTTAACTCTAACAGAAAGTTTAGGAAGCTTTTTTTTGTTTCATGTAGAAGTATTTAAACTTTTTTTTAAATCCCCTTTTAGAATGAAAGAGTTAATAAATCAAATAACATTTATGGGATTTTCAAGCTTAGGGGTAATTTTACTAACTTCATTTTTTACAGGTCTTGTTGAAGCAGTTCAGCTTTATAACGGATTTCATAAATTTGGAGTTGAAGAATTTATGGGATATACTATATTCATCTCTATATGTAAAGAATTAAGCCCTGTTTTTGCTTCTTTAATGGTTGTAAGTAGAGGTATTAGTGCCTATGCAGCAGAACTTGGTAGTATGCGGATAACAGAACAAATTGATGCACTTGATGTAATGGCAGTAGATTCTAAACACTATTTAGTAGTTCCCCGTGTTTTAGCTACTATTATTTCTTTACCTTTACTCATTTTAGTATTTGATGTTGTTGCAAATATAGGAGCTTATTTAATCTCTATCTATGTTTTAGAAGTAAACTCTTATACATATCTAGAACATATTAGAGAATTAGCTAATATAAAAGATTTTCAAGAAGGTGTTGTAAAAGGAATTGTATTTGGATATTTAATAAGTGCAATAGGAACTTTTATAGGTTATAATACAAAAGGTGGTGCAAAAGGAGTAGGAAGGAGCACTACAAAAGCTGTTGTAGTAGCCTCTATTGCTGTTTTTATTGCAGATTATGTAATATCTTCTTTTTATCTAATTTAATTATCTTAAATAAGGGGGTATATCAAGTAAACTTTCATCTAAATCTATTTTCCCTCTTTTATTAAATTTAGGTTTTGTAAACATCTCCATTATATTATTTTGAATATTTTCTTTTTTTTCTTCTTTTTTCTCCTCTTCCTCTTTTTCAAAACCTGTTGCCACAATTGTTACTTTAATTTCATCTTCTTCCATATCGTTTGTTGTTGTACCAAATATAATATATGCATCTGGATCCGCTTTTTCATAAACTAAATTCATTGCTTCTTCAATTTCAAGTAAAGGATAATTTTCTGCAGTTGAGAAATGCACAAGAACACCTTTTGCCCCATCAATTGCCAAATTATCAAGAAGAGGTGATTCAATAGCTTTTTTAAGAGCATTATAAGCTGCATTATCCCCTTTATCTTCACCCATTCCCATAAGAGCAAGACCTCTGTGAGACATAACAGTTTTTAAATCGTTAAAGTCAACATTGATATCATTTTCTCCATATGTAATAACCATATTTGCAATACCACTTACAGCTTTGTATAATACATTATCTACTAATCTAAATGCATCTCTTCTTCCTACCCTTTTATCTATTATCTGAAGCAACTTTGCATTTGGAATTACAACAATAGAATCAGCCTCTTTTTTTAGATTTTCTGTTCCTTCCTCTGCAAGCCTTTTTCTTCTTGGTCCTTCAAAAGTAAAAGGATGTGTAATAACTCCAATTGCAAGTGCTCCTACTTCTTTTGCTGCTCTTGCAATTACAGGAGCAGCTCCTGTTCCTGTTCCTCCACCCATTCCGGCAGATATAAATACTAAATCCGCTCCATCAAGAGCCTCTTTAATATCATCATAACTCTCTTCTGCAGCTTGTTTTCCAATTTCTGGTTTCATTCCAGCACCAAGTCCACCCGTTAATTTTGCTCCAAGTTGGATTTTTTTGTGAGCTTTACTTGTGCTTAGTGCTTGAGCATCTGTATTTGCTGCAATTAGCTCAACATCTTTAATATTTTGTTCAGCAATATAATTAATCATATTATTTCCGCCACCACCAACTCCAATAACTTTTATTACAGGCCCATGTTTAAATTCCGGTTGTTTAATTTCAAATAATTCGCTCATTTCTTCCCCTTAAAATATATTAGTTATCCAATTAATGAATTTTTGAATTATACCAACTTCTTCTTTTTTCTTAGAAGGTTTTACTTCAAAAATATCTGTTACATCTTCCTCTTTTTCTTCTTTAACTATTACCTCTTCGACCTTTTTTTTCTTTGTAACTTTAGAAGGATTAGTCTCATATTTACTATTCTCTCCTATAGCATACAATAAAAGCCCTATTACTGCTGAAGATTCTGGATTTTGAAGCTTCTCAAAAGAACCTTCTATATATTTAGGTCTTCCTACTCTAACAGGTAACCCATCAAAAAATTGAGAAGCAATTTCTCTTATGTTATAAAAATTAGTAAATCCTCCGGTTAAAACAATTCCATTTATTTGATGCTTATTACCTGAATTATCGATTTCTTTATTTAATAAAAGAAAAGTCTCTTCTATTCTTGCACTCATTATCTGAATAATTGTAGCAAGAGAAATTTTCTGTTTTTCATCACTTCCTATCATACTAATTTCTATATACTCTCTGTTTTCTTTAATAAGTTCTTGGAAATTTACTTTAATATACTCTGCATCTGCAAGAGTTGTATGAAGTGCAATTGATAAATCATTTGTAATATGATGACTCCCTATTCCTAAAAAATCTACATATCTTATTGTTTTGTTTATAAAAATTGCCAAATCTGAAGTTGTTGCACCAATATCTATAAGAGCTACCCCAAGCTCTTTTTCATCTTCTTCTAAAACTGCTAATGAACTTGCATAAGCTGAATTTACCATTGCAGCTATTTCTATTCCTGCTTTTTGAAAAGTTTTTTTAATATTTTCAATTCCATTTTTTTGAGCTATTATAATATGTAAATCTACTTCAAGTCTACTTCCATTCATTCCTAAAGGATCATCTATTTCAGTTTGATTATCTACTTTAAAATTATAAGGAATTGCCTGTAATAAATCATAATCAGCAGGAATTGTTGCATTATATATTGCAGTTTGAATTACTCTATCTATTTCCTCTTTTGTAATCTCATTTTTTGGTATATTTACAATACCGTGACTTTTTATACTTTTTGTATAAGTGGAAGATACAGATACTATTGCTTCTTTTGCTTCAATTCCTGCTATTCTTTCTGCATCGCTTACAGCTTTTTTAATTGATTTTGCCGCTTCATCAATATTTATAATAGCCCCTCTTTTTATTCCTCTTGATTTAGCAATACCAACTCCACTAATTGATAAAGAAGATTCATTTTGCTCTGCTATTATTGCTGTTGTTTTATAACTTCCTATATCTATTGCAAGTAGTGTTTTCAATGCTCTTCCTTTTTATTGCATTTTTATATAAATATCTATTTTATATCGTTTTGAGAGATTAGAAATTAAATCCTCTATCAAATTATTATTAACATTTTTTTCTATTAAAGCAATTATCTCTTCTTTATGTAATTGAATTTCATTTAAACTAGGGAATGATTGTTTAATTATATTATAAATTACTGACTTTTGAGGATATTGATTTGGAATTAATACAAAATCTTTAGGTTTTTGCAAAGAAAATAGTGTAAATAAAAACTCGGTTGCTTCCATTGGATTTAAGTTTTCAATTTTATTTGTATCATATTTTGTAACATACCCTATAATTTCTCCATCAAAATTTTTAAGAGACTCTTTTGAAACTTTAATAAGTTTTTCATTTAATTTCATATTTCTTACAATCTCTTCTACTAAATTTTTAGCTTCTTCAAAACTCATAACTTGAGGAGATATTTTTTTTACAAGTTTTGCAACAACATACTCTTGATTTAAAATAAAAGGTTTTAAATAACCATTTTCAATAAGTTTTTGCATTTTATCAAAAGGAAGTTTGTCATTTTGTAAAGTTAAAGTAATTGTCTGTGGATTTTTTTCTGTTTTTAATTTTTTATAAGTTAAAAATGCCTCTTTTTTCTTTATTTTTGCAAGATAATCTATTTTTACTCTCTCTTTTGCTTTTTCAAAAGAGAGTATCTCACCTTTTAAATCTTTATAACTATTTTTATTTTCTTTATAAAAATTTTTTAATTTCTCAATATCTACTTCTTGATTTAAAGGTATAGTTTTAATTGCTATTACATATTTTTCTGGCGTTTTAAACTCATTTTTATGTTTTTTCCAAAAATCTTTTACCTCTTTTTGAGTAACATTTATATTTAGATCTTTTTTATTAATAATTTTAACTGCCAAATAATCTTTATTATATAAAGCATCAGCCGTTGAAGTTATTTCTGTTTGAGGAGCTTTTATATAAAGGGCATTTAAAAGTTTTTGAACTAAAATTTCTTTTTTTAATCCATCTTCAAAATCTTTTGGAGTAAGATTATTTCTTTTTAAAGATGTTAGATAATTTTGTTTTGTTTTAAAAATTTTAAGTATCTCTTTTGCAACATCTTCATCAGTTACATAAAGACCTAAATCTTTTGCAAATTGTATTAAAATAGCTCCTCTTATAGCTCTTTGAAGTGCTATTTTTTTAAGCCCAAGTTTTTTAGCTGTTGCTTCATCTAAATTACCATTTAATTGTTGATTTACTTCATTATAGATAAGATTATAATATCTTTGCCAATCTTTAATAGTTACTTCAGTATCTTTTACTTGAGCTACTACAGACTCTTTTCTTGATAATTGAAACTGACCCCATCCTACAAATCCAGCTCCAATAAATGCAATAGTAGCTATCCAAATAGTAACAACAAGCCATTTTCTATGAGTTTGCATCCATTCAATCATTAATTTCCTTTTGAAAGTTATTTTGATATTATAATAAAAAACAAATCTGAAAAAAAGGTGACATTGATGAAAAATAGCCAAATTATGCAAAAAGATTTGCTTTATAATTGGCATCCATGTACTCAAATGAAAGATCATGAGTTTTTACCATTAATTCCTATTAAAAAAGCAAAAGGAGTTTATTTAGAAGATTTTGAAGGAAACAGATATATAGATGCAATAAGTAGTTGGTGGGTAAATCTTTTTGGACATTCAAATGAGTATATTAATTCAAAAATAAAAGAGCAACTTGAAATTTTAGAGCATGTTATTTTTGCAGGTTTTACTCACGAAGGTGCTATAAAGCTTGGTGAGAGAATTTGTAAATTAACAGGTTTTGATAAAGTATTTTATGCAGATAATGGTAGTTCTGCAGTAGAAGTTGCAATAAAAATGAGTTTTCATTATTGGAAAAATAAAGGAAAAGTTAGACCATACTTTTTTTCTTTGCAAAACTCTTATCATGGAGAGACTATAGGTGCTTTAAGTGTAGGAGATGTAGGACTTTATAAAGATACTTATAAAGAGATTTTAATAAAAAATATAACTATTCCTATTCCTAAAGATAAAAGTGAAGAAGAGACAAATAAAGCTTTAAAAAAAGCAAGAGAAGTTTTTGAAAAATACCATAAAGAAGTAAGTGCTTTAATTATAGAACCGCTTGTGCAGTGTGCCGGGTATATGAAAATGCATTCGCCTTTGTTTGTAAAAGGATTAAAAAATTTGTGCGAAGAATTTGATGTTCATTTAATAGCAGATGAAATTGCAGTAGGTTTTGGAAGAACAGGTACTATGTTTGCTTGCGAACAAGCAAATATAAAACCTGATTTTATGTGTCTTAGCAAAGGATTAACAGGAGGATATTTACCGCTTAGTTTAGTTTTAACAACAGATGAAATTTATATGGCTTTTTATTGTGATTATGAAGAATTAAAAGCTTTTTTACATTCTCACTCATACACAGCAAATCCTATTGCTATAGCTGCGGCAAATGCAACTTTGGATATTTTTGAAAAAGAAAATGTAATTGAAAAAAATAAAGAAAAGTCAAAGTATATTTGGCAAAAAATGCAAAAATTTAAAGAATTAAAAAATGTCAAAGAGATTAGGCAAACTGGAATGATTAGTGCAGTTGAAATGATAGATTATCCTTGGCAAGAGAGAAAAGGACTTAGAGTTTATGAATTTGGATTAAAATATGGAGTTTTGTTAAGACCTCTTGGTAATGTTATTTATTTTATGCCACCTTATGTTATAAATTATGAAGAAATTGATAAAATGATAGATGTTGCATATGAAGGAATAAAGAGTTTAAATTAACTTGCAATTAATTATTTTTTATGTTACATTTAATAAAAAAAGGAGATAATATGTGGGATCCGTTTGATGAGAAAAAAACTCCAAAGGAGAAATTTTTTGAAATTGTATATCATGCAAATAAAAATCTAGTAATAGAAGAACTTGAAGATGTTTTTAAAAGGCTTGCTGCACTTGAAGTAATTGCAGCTGAGTGTGTAGGAGAAGATAATGTTGATCAAAAGATTAATGAAGTTATTTTTTCAAAATCTGATGAGGTAGAAGGAGTAGAAACAGATTTATATATTCATACAATGGCAAATATTTTAACTAAAAATGAGTAAACTTTTTTTCTTTTTGCCTCTTTCTTTATTTGCCTATTATATAAATTGTCCTTTTTCTTTAACTTTAAAAAAAGATGAAGTGGCATATTTTGAGATTGATAGAAAATATCCATTAGAGCTTAGATGGACTTTGTTTGTTAATAATGTTTTAACTGTTCTTTATAGATATGATAATTTTCCAAGACAAATTACTCTTTTTAAAGATGAATTAAATTCTTTTAAAATTATTTTAAATAGAGTAGATGAAAATTATCTATATATAGTTTTTAAAGATTTTCAAAAAGATAAAGCAACATTTGAGATTTATCTTTTTAAAAATGCTTTAGTTGATTTTAAGGGGACAAAATGGAATATTTCAAAATATTAGATGATATGTTTAAAGAGTTTAGTGAGTATAAAGATATAGAAAAGGGAAAAGGAATTAGAGGAAAATTAGTAACAATTATTTCTCCATCTTCTTCAAAACTTGCAGCAGTTATTGAAGCTATTCACTTAGCAAGTCTTTTACACGATGATGTAATTGATGAAGCTGATAAAAGAAGAGGAGTTATTTCTATTAATGCTAAGTATGGAGACCATACTGCTGTAATGCTTGGAGATATTGTATATTCAAAAGCCTTTTATGAGCTTATAGATTTTGGAAGTGAAATTGCTAAAGTTGTATCAAATGCAGTTTATCTTTTATCTCAAGGTGAATTAGAAGATGTTAAATTATCAAAAAGTATAAATTTAGATAAAGATAAATATATGCAGATGATTTATAAAAAAACAGCTTCTTTAATTGAAGCTGCTTGTGCAGCTGCAGCTTTAATAGAAGGGTATGATAAAAAAGATTTTATGAAGTATGGAAAAAATATAGGTATTGCTTTTCAAATAATTGATGATTTGTTAGATATTACTCAAGATGAAAAAACTTTAGGAAAGCCTGCAATGCACGATTTTTACGAAGGAAAAGTTACTCTTCCTTTTATATATCTTTTTGAAGCAATCAATAATGAAGAAAAAGAAAAGTTAATAAAACTATATAAAAAAAATTTAAGTAAAGAGGAAAAAGAGTTTATAAAAAATTTATTTAAAAAATATGGAATTTTAGAAAAAGTATTTTTAGAGGCAAAAGAGTTAGTAGATGAAGCAAAAGAATCTATAAAAAAATATAATCTAAAAGAACTAGAAAATATTGCTCAAAAAGTTATTGAAAGAAAAAAGTAGTTTACTAAATCTCTTTAAATATTTTTTTCCACAAAGAAACTGCTTCCACTACCTGTAAAAAAACCTCTATCTTGATATTTATATAAATCTGGATATCTCATAAAGGCAGCTTGCATCAAGTCATTAAGTTGCATAGGAGAGAATGATGTTAATAATTCTTTTGAATTTTTTTTATCAAAATCTGTAGGAGATGGATTAAAAAAGTGTTGTTTATATGTTTTATAAACTTCTGCAGTCGAGCATTCAAGAGGAGGAGTAAATATTTCTAGATCTAATGCTTCTTCGTCAAACTTTTCTACAACATCTCCTCTTTCATATACATTTGCACTGTCATAATCATATATAAAAAATGCTACGTCACTTCCTATTTTTTTACCAATTTCTACTAACTCTTCTTTTGATAAGTTAAGCTTTGCTTCTTTATTTACAAGTCTTAAAAAAGCAGCTGCATCGCTACTTCCTCCTCCAAGACCAGCCATTTCTGGTATGTTTTTATGAATTCTTATCTCTTTTCCTATAAACCATTCTCTAACTTCAGGATAGGCTCTAATAAGTTCTACATAGGCTTTAAAAACAGTATTATCTCTTAATACACAATTTATATCTCCTATAATATTAAATTTATCTGCTTGGACTATTTCGATTTCATCATATAGATTTTTTACTTTCATAAATCTTGAATTTATTAAATGATATTCCCCGTCATGACCAGTTATTTTTAAAAAAATATTTACTTTTGCAAATGCTTTTTCTTTCATTTAAATACCTTTTTAATTTCGTTAAGTAGAATTTGTTTGTTTAATAATTTAGAAGCTTTTTTGTTTTCTTCTTTTATTTTTTCAATTAATTCTCCTCTTAATATAGTTATACTATTTGGTGCTTCTATTCCTATTTTTACTTGATTTTTATCAATAGAGATTATTTTGATTTCTATATTATTTCCTATCTTAATGGTTTCATTACTTTTTCGAGATATTACTAGCATAATTTTATCCTGTTTAAAATATATTTTACATTTTCTTTTATTTCTATAATAGCAAAAAAATCTTCATATTTTACAAAGTAGATGCCATCTTCTTTTATTTTAAATTGATTAATGTTTAGTTTTTTTCCTAAAAAAAGGTTTTGAGGATTGTCTAAAAAGATATTTTCTTTTAAAGTAAGATATTCAAGAGGATTTAATTTCTTTTCGCATTCATAAAAAAAATCTCCTTCTTTTATTCTCTCAAGATATGTAAGAGCTCCTGTTGTGTTTAATTTTTTTGCAATGTCTTTGCCTAAGCTTCTTATAAAAGTGCCTTCGCTAACTTCTGCTTTGAATGTTAAAAAAGGATGATTATATTTTATAAGTTCAATATTAAAAATTTCAATTTCAATCTCTTTTAAATTTATTTCTTGATTTAATCTTGCAAGTTCATAAGCTTTTTTCCCGTTAATTTTTTTTGCTGAATATTTTGGAGGAATTTGAGTCTGTTTGCCTATGAAACTATTTAAAACTTCTTGTATTTGATTTTCATCAAATTTTGTGATGTATTGAATATTTTCTATTTGTTCTATATCAAGAGTAGGAGAGTTAGCTCCTAACATTAAAGTAGCAATATAGACTTTTGGAGTTTTTTTTAAAAATCTAAATAATTTTGTATATTGATATGTTGCTATTATTATACTTCCTGTTGCAAATGGATCAAGTGTTCCTGAAAATCCCATTTTTTTTATTTGATATTTCTTTTTTAAAGAGTTTAAAAATTTATTTGAACTAATAAACATTGGTTTTTTTGCTACAAACAGCATATTTTCACACATTATATTTTCTCCACAAAATCACTTAATATCTCTTTTATATTTCCTTTAAAATCTATTTTTAGTTTTATTCTATTTCCTGCTTTATTAACAGCTATTACTCTTCCTGTTCCAAATACTTTGTGTCTTACTAAAGTATCTTTTTTAAATAAAGAGTTTTCTATAGAAACTTTTTTATAAGTTTTTAAGAGTCCTGTTTCATTTAGAAATCTACTTGGATTTAAACTACTTCTTTTGCCTCTTACAAATCTTGATTGAGTATAAGATAAATACAATTTTTTTCTTGCTCTTGTTATGGCTACATATGCAAGTCTTCTTTCCTCTTCTATATCACTATCATAAATAGGGAAAAATCCCTCTTCTAAACCTATTACAAATACATAATCAAACTCTAGCCCTTTACTTGCGTGAATTGTCATAATATTAATAGCATTATTTGTAATTTTATCTTGGTCACTTTCAAGTGATAATTCATTTAAGAATTCTCGAAGCGTTAAGTTACTCTTTTCGTGAATTATTCCATAAAACTCTTCAATATTTCTTTTTTTGTCGTCATTTTTGTAGCTACTACTGAAATCAAAAAACTCTTCTAAATATTCTGGAATATCTGCTAAAGATAATTTTTGTAAAAACTCTATTTTTTCTTGAAAATCTTTTAATGTTTTTGATGCTTTTTTACTTAAAAAGTTTAAGTCATTATTTGTTATGAACTCCATAAATGAACTATTTTTGGCTTCTTCTAATTTTTGAATGGTAGTTTTTCCTATTCCTCTTTTTGGTTTATTTACAACTCTTTTAAATGAGAAATCATCATCTATGTTTGCAATTAATCTAAGATAACTTATTAAATCTTTTATCTCTTCTCTTTCATAAAATTTTATTCCTCCTACTAATTTATATGGAATATTATAGCTTCTTAGGCCTTCTTCAATGGACCTAGAAAGAGCATTTATTCTGTATAAAATAGCAATCTCATTTGGATTTATACCTTTTTGAATAAGAGAGACAATTTTTTTTGAAATCTCTTCAGCTTCGCTTATTTCATTATAACTAGAAATTATTTCTACTTCCTCACCTTCTCCTTTTGCTGAAATTAACTTTTTATTGTATCTGTTTTTATTAAAGGATATTAAATTATTAGCAACTTTTAATATTTGATTAGTAGAGCGATAATTTAGCTCAAGTTTTATAACTTTTGCATTAAAATCTTTTTCAAAGTTTAATATATTTGTATGATTTGCCCCTCTAAAACCATAAATTGATTGATCATCATCTCCTACTACACATATATTATTATGAGTAGAGCATAACTCTTTTAAAATAAGCATTTGAATTTCATTTGTATCTTGATATTCATCAACCATAATATATTGATATTTTTGAGAGATTTCTTTTGCTAAGGTAGGATTTTCTTTTAAGATTTTATAAGTTAAGAGTAATAAATCATCAAAATCTACTAAATTATTTTGTAAAAGATAATTTTGATATTTTTCATATACATGAGCAATTTTTTTATAAGTAGAATCTATTGCAATTTCATAAATTTCATTTGGAGTAAGAAATGAATTTTTATATTTACTTATCTCTTTTGATATTAAAGCTGGTTGAAGCTCCTCTTCTGAAATAATGTTTTTTATAATCTTTTTTTTATCATCTGAATCAATAATAATAAAATCATTTTTTCTATTTAAGTAATGTATATGAAGTTTTAAAAACATAAGGCCAAATTTATGAAAAGTAGCAAGTAAAGGAGGATAAGAAGTTTTTATCATACTTAAAGCTCTTTGTCTCATTTCACTTGCCGCTTTATTTGTAAATGTTAAAGTTAGAGTATTTGCAGGGTCTATTCCTAATGATAATAAATAAGCAAGTCTTGAAGTAATTGTTTTAGTTTTTCCGCTACCTGCTCCTGCTAATATAAGTAATGCTCCATCTATATGAGTTACAGCTCTTTTTTGAGATTCGTTCAATTTTTTTAAAAAATCCATATGCCTCACTTTTTTTTATATTAATTATATCAAAAAAATTGTATAATTGCATTTGAATTTGTCCCCGTAGCTCAATTGGATAGAGCATCGCCCTGCGGAGGCGAAGGTTACAGGTTCAATTCCTGTCGGGGACGCCATTTATTAATTACTACTTAATTCTTTTTAAATTATCTACAAAAACAAAATCTTTAGTATTAAAGTGGATTTTATAAATTTGTGAAGTTTGAAGAAACCCGGAAGGGCGTTCACACAGTGACTTTGGGCTCCTCTGAGCCACATATTGGAGATAGGAAAGACGGTTTAGGGGCGAAACATATCGCCACACACCCCGCCTCTACCCTCTCTCCTAAAAGATTTCTTGTAGGGCCCCAAAATATGCGGGTAGCGATCCCTTCCAGGTTGAGTGTAATTATATCAGATTTTTTGAATAAATTCAATAAATTACTACAATTCCACTCAATATTTATATTATTATTTTATCCAATTTTTAGGGATTTTGCAAGATTTATACATTCATTAATTGAAGGCGTTATTGGCATAAATATTTTTTTTTCTTTTACCTCAATTTCTAATAATCTATTTTTTGTCTTTTTACCTATTGCTATAGGAATAATTTCACTAAAATCATTTACTTTAGAAAAACACTCAACAGTAGATGGAGAAGTAAATATAACAATTGCTGGTTTTTTTAATCTATTAGAAGGTTTCTTACAAATAGTTTCATAAATAATAACTTCATTTAAATTATTCTCTACAAAATATTCTTTTATATTTGAAACAAGTCTCTTTGCTCTAAAAAAAAGAAAATTTTTATTTTTATATTTTTTATTTATTTCCTTTGCAAACTCATCTCCATAAGATGCTCTTGCAATAAACTCTACTTTACCACCTATTTTTTCTATCTCTTTTGCAGTAGCCTTGCCTATTGCAAATGAAGGATATTTTTTCCATTCGTTAGTTAAGTTATTAACAGCTCTTACACCATTTTTTGAAGTAAATAAAAGATAATCAATATTTTCAAAAGAAAAAGAAGGAGATAAAAATTTAATTTCTATAACAGGATAGTTTAAAACTCCATCTTTTTTTTCATCTGTTAAAAGATAAATAGGAAATTTCATTAATTTTTATTCCCACTCAATTGTTGCAGGAGGTTTGCTTGAAATATCATAAACAACTCTATTAATTCCATCAACTTCATTTATAATTCTAGTTGAAACTCTTTCAAGAAATTCGTGTGGTAAATGACTAAATGTAGCTGTCATTCCATCAGTTGAGCTCACACATCTAATTGCTACAGTATTATCATAAGTTCTATTATCTCCCATAACACCCACACTTCTTACATTTAAAAGCACCGCAAAAGCTTGCCAAACATCATTATAAAGCCCCCACGCTTTCAATTCTTCAATTAAAATAGCATCAGCTTCTCTTAAGATTTCAAGGTCTTTTTCATTAACTTCTCCCATAATTCTTATAGCAAGTCCAGGTCCCGGGAATGGATGACGATATACAAGTTCACTAGGAAGTCCTAGTTCAATTCCAAGCTTTCTTACTTCATCTTTAAATAATTCTCTTAAAGGCTCAATAAGTTCAAATTGCATCCAATCAGGAAGTCCTCCAACATTATGATGAGATTTTATCGTTTTACTAGGTCCTTTTACACTTACACTCTCAATTACATCAGGATATAGAGTCCCTTGAGCTAAAAATTTTGCATCTTTATGCTTTTTTGCTTCTTCTTCAAATACTTCAATAAAAGTATGTCCTATTATTTTTCTTTTTTCTTCTGGGTCTACTACTCCTTTTAATTTATTTAAAAATTTTTCTCTTGCATCTACAGTAATTAATGGAACATGAAGAACATTTTTAAATGCATGCTCAACTTGAGCTCTTTCATTTTTTCTTAAAAG
>CAZEOW010000019.1:0-13391 GCA_964514005.1 uncultured Nautiliales bacterium | reverse complement strand
TAATCAAAACTCGCATAACCTTTTGTGAGAGTCTTTAATTTATCATAAAAATCGGTTACTATTTCATTTAAAGGCAATTCATACTCAAGCAAAACTCTCTCAGGTGAGAGATAATCCATTTTTAGCTGAACTCCTCTTTTTTCATTTAAAAACTGAATTAAATTTCCTACAAATTCAGCCGGAGTTAAAATTGTAGCTTTTACATAAGGTTCATAAATTTTTTCAATTTTATTAGGAGGTGGTAATTCACTTGGATTACTAACTTCTATTTCACTACCATCAGTTAGTTTTACTTTATATGTTACACTTGGAGCAGTAGCAATAAGCTCTATTCCAAATTCTCTCTCAAGTCTCTCTTTTACAACTTCCATATGAAGCATACCAAGAAAACCAACTCTAAATCCAAAACCTAAAGCCTGAGAAGTTTCCGGCTCAAATGTAATAGAAGCATCATTTAGTTTTAATTTTTCAAGTGCATCTCTTAAATCATCATATTTATCAGTATCAATTGGATAAATTCCTGCAAAAACAAAGCTTTTTGCTTCTTCAAGTTCACTTGCAGGTTCACTTGCAGGATTTTTTGCATTTGTAATAGTATCACCTACTCTTATATCTGCTACATTCTTAAGCCCCATAACAACAACACCAATTTCTCCTGTTTTTATCTCATTAGTTTTTAATTTTTTTATAGGATGAGGATAAAATAATTCAAGTACTTTATGTTTTTTACCTGTTCCCATTACTAAAACCTCATCCCCTTTTTTTATACTTCCATCAAACACTCTAACAAGACAAATAGCTCCTAAATAGTTATCAAACCAACTATCATAAATTAAAGCTTTTGTAGGAGAGCTAGAATTACCTTTTGGAGCTGGTATTCTTTCAATAATTGCATCTAAAAGTTCTTCAATCCCTTCTCCTGTTTTAGCACTAACTAAAATAGCTTCACTTGCATCTATTCCTATAGTTTGTTCTATCTCTTCAGCAACTCTTTCTGGTTCAGCACTTGGAAGGTCTATTTTATTAATTACAGGAATAAGTTCTAAATCATTTTCAATTGCCATATATACATTTGCTAATGTTTGAGCTTCAACTCCTTGACTCGCATCAACTACAAGTAAAGCCCCTTCACTACTCTTTAAAGATTTACTAACTTCATAGCTAAAATCTACATGCCCTGGTGTATCTATAAGATTTAAAATATATCCTTTATATTCAAGTCTTACACTTTGAGCTTTAATTGTAATTCCTCTTTCTTTTTCAATTTCCATAGTATCTAGAAGTTGGTCTTCTTTTTCACGTTCACTAATTCCACCAGTAAATTCTATTAATCTATCAGCTAATGTAGATTTTCCATGGTCTATATGGGCAATAATAGAAAAGTTTCTAATTTTATCCTGCATCCAATACCTTTTTTTGTGAAATTATATCTAAAGAATTGATATAATTTCATAAAAAGGGAATATCTTGGTTTTATTTCATATCCACAGTGATTACTCTCTTTTACACTCTACTATAAAAATAAAAGAGTTAGTAAAAAAAGCCAAAGAATATGGATATAAAGCTTTAGGAATAAGCGAACTTAATAATATGTTTAGTGCTATTGAATTTTATGAAGCATGTAAAAAAGAAGAGATAAAACCAATAATAGGAATAGATGCTTTAGTAGATAATTTTAGAATGCTTTTAATAGCAAAAAATAAAAGTGGATATGATTCTTTAATGTATTTAATCTCAATTGCATATCTTAACAATATGAAAATAGAAACCCCTCATATACCTTTTGAAGAGTTAATAAATCATCAAGACAATTTATTCATCATTTTACCTATGCTAGAGAGTGAAGTTGGATTTCATTTAAATATTTTAAATGAAGACAATATCTTAAAAGGTGCTAAAGGTTATAAAAAAGCAAAAGAAGTTTTACTAAATACAAAATCAAAAATTAAAGAAGTTTTTTTAGAAATAAGAAGAGATTCCTTTGAAGAGAGCTTAATAGAAAATGAATTAATCAAATTATCAAAAGAGACAAATACTCCTTTAATTGCTTCAAGCAATATCTTCTATTTGGATAAGTTAGATTACATTTATAAAGATGCTCTTGAGTGCATTGGAGAAAATAAGCAATTTGATGACTTACATAGAAAAATAAAAATATCCCTAAACTATTTAAAAACTCCTCAAGAGTTTGAAGAATTATTTAAAGATTTACCAGAAGCAGTTAAACTAACAGATACTTTAGCAGAAAATATAGATATAAAAATACCTCTTGGCAATCCAACTCCTCCTACTTTTAAATTTACAGAAGAATATGCAAAAAAAGAAAACTTAAACATTATAAATGATGTAGACTATTTTGTATATAAATGTAAAGAAGGGCTTGAAAAAAGATTACAGTTTATCCCGCAAGAACTACATGAAGAATACAAAAAAAGACTTGAATATGAAATAAATATAATAAAACAAATGAAATTTCCAGGATATATGCTAATAGTATGGGATTTTGTAAGAGAAGCAAAAAAAAGAAAAATCCCTGTAGGGCCAGGTCGTGGAAGTGCAGCTGGAGCTTTAGTATCATATGCTCTTGAAATTACAAATATAGACCCTATCAAATATGGTCTTTTATTTGAGAGATTTTTAAATCCAGAAAGAGTAAGTATGCCAGATATCGATATGGATTTTTGCCAGGAAAGAAGAGGAGAGATTATAGATTATGTCCGTAAAAAATATGGCAAAGTAAATGTAGCTCAGGTAATTACTTTTGGTTCTTTACTTGCAAAAGGGGTATTAAGAGATATAGGAAGAATTTTTGGTATTGAGTATGCTCAAATAGATAAGTTTGTAAAGCTAATTCCCGATAAATTAGGTATTACTCTTGATGAAGCTTTAGAACTTGAACCAAAAATAAAAGAAATAACTTCTAAAGAACCAATTTATAATAGATTATACTCTTTTGGAAAAAAACTTGAAGGATTAAAAAGAAATACAGGAATGCACGCAGCAGGAGTTGTAATAAGTGATGAAGAGTTATGGAAAAAATCTCCCCTATTTCGTCAAAACGAACATGACGATACAATAGTAACTCAATACTCTTTAAATTTCCTAGAACCAGTTGATTTAATTAAATTTGACTTTTTAGGATTAAAAACACTAACAGTAATTGATAAAGCTATAAAAAATATACAAAACAATAAAAATGAAAAAATAGATATTAATCATTTAAATTTAGAAGATGAAAATGTCTATAAACTCATTCAAAGCGGAAAAACTTTAGGATTATTTCAAATAGAATCTGATGGAATGCAAGATTTAGCAAAAAGATTAAAACCATCAACATTTGAAGATATAATCGCTATGCTTGCTCTTTACAGACCCGGACCTATGGATGCTGGAATGCTTGATGATTATATAGAAAGAAAACATGGAAGAAAACCTATAAGCTACTTTTTTGATGAGTTTGAAGAAACCTTAAAACCTATATTAGAACCAACATACGGAGTTATAGTATATCAAGAACAAGTTATGCAAATAGTTCAAGCAATAGCCGGTTTTTCTCTTGGAGAAGCTGATATTATAAGAAGAGCAATGGGTAAAAAGAAAGCCGATTTAATGGCTAAATACAAAGAAGAGTTTGCTTCAAGAGCTAAAGAAAAAGGATTTTCATACGAAAATGCAAAAACTCTATTTGAGCTTATAGAAAAGTTTGCCGGGTATGGATTTAATAAGTCTCACTCAGCTGCTTATGCAATGATAACATTTCAAACTGCATTTTTAAAAACATACTATCCAACAGAATTTTTAGCATCTCTTCTTACATACGAAGCTGATAATACAGATAAAATAGCAAAATATATAGAAGAAGCAAAAAGCTTAGCAATAGAAATATTACCTCCTAATGTAAATAAATCAGATGCAGAGTTTACACCTATTCAAGATAAAATTCTATTTGGACTTAGTGCAATAAAAGGAGTAGGAAGTAAAGCTATTGAAAGTATGGTAGAAAATAGACCTTTTAGCAATATAGAAGATTTTATAAAAAAAGTAGACACTACAAAAGTAAACAAAAAAGTTCTTGAGCAATTAATAAAATCTGGAGCAATGGATGATTTTGGCTATTCAAGAAAAGCCCTTCTTCACAATATAGAAAATATGCTTGAATTTAAAAGAAAAATAGAAGAAAAAACAAATGCTATAAAACATTCTGCATCTTTATTTTCAAATGAAGATATCCAAATTCAAGAAAGTTTAACAATTCACAATATGCCTGAATTTGATATAAAAACTCTTTTAGAATATGAATATCAAACTCTAGGATTTTATGTATCGGCTCATCCACTTGATCCTTTTAAAAATGATATACAAAAAATAAAATATAATCTATCAAGTGATTTAGAAAATATAATATCTCAAGAAGGATTATTTGTAGGAAAAATAGACTCTTTAAAAGTAAAAATTTCTAAAAAAGGAAATAAATTCGCAATTGCAACTTTAATGGATTTTCACGGAAAAATAGATATTATGATTTTTGAGAGAGATTTAGAAAAATTAGAAGAGTTTAATTTAGACGAACCAATTGCTATAAAAGCTTTTGTAGACAAAAATGGAGAATTTATTAGAGTAAGTTGTAGAAAAATCTTAACACTTCAAGAAGCAAAAAATGAAACAGCTGCTCAAAAAAAAGAACAAGTTATTCTAAAAAGAGAAATTTCTCATAACTATAAAGAAGATTTGCAAAAAATTTATAATGAAATTAAACAAAATCCAGGAGAAAAAGATGTTGTTTTAATAATAAAAACTCCTTTTGATTTTACACTTAAAGTAATTCCACCTCTTAAAACTTCTTTAAATAAATAATTCTAATCAAAAAAATATTTAACAGCAAGATAATACCCAAAATAGAGTAAAAATAAAAAAAGCAAAAAAGATAAAAGCGGAAAAGATGTAAAAGTAGTAACTAATGTAAAAATAGAAACAAACAAAATAAAAAGTTCAAAAACTCCAAACATTAACTTATTAATCATCCTCTTACCATTTCATAAAACTGCTTAAATATATATTTACTATCATGAGGTCCCGGACTTGCTTCTGGATGATGTTGAACAGAAAAAACCGGTTCATTTTTATATTTTACTCCCTCTATTGTTCCATCAAATAAGTTTTTGTGAGTCACTTCTGCAATCTCTTCAATCTCTTCAGGAACATTATAATTATGATTTTGAGCAGTAATTTCTACTACTGGATGTTTTCCTATAAAATTTTTTACAGGATGATTTCCACCATGATGACCAAACTTTAATTTAAAAGTTGAATACCCATGAGCAATACTTAAAAGCTGATGTCCTAAACAGATTCCAAACATAGGAACTTTAGCTTTTAAAAGTTTTTTTATTTTTTCATGTACATCTTTTAAAATTAAAGGATCTCCTGGTCCATTACTTAAAAACACTCCTCCTATTTCTTTATTTTCATATCTTTTTATTACTTCTTCAACAGGAGTTGAAGCAGGCACTACTATACACTCAAGCCCCGCTTCTGTAAGTTCATTTAAAATATTTCTTTTTACCCCAAAATCATAAACAATAATTTTTTTATCTGTTCTTTTTTCATTATATTTAAACTCTTTACTATTCCAAGCTCCATGAGGATGAATATACTCTTTTTTAGTAGTAACTTCTTTAATATAATCAATCTCTTGAATATGAGGAGTAGATTTTAATATTTCTTCAAGTTTTGTTTTATCGTGAATTTCACTTGAGGCTACCATCATCATAGCCCCCTCTTTTCTTATCACTTTTGTTAAAAATCTTGTATCTATCTCACTAATTCCTAAAACACCTTCTTCTTTTAAAAATTCTCCTAAAGATTTTTCTCCTCTAAAATTTGAATAATTATCAACATATTCTCTTACTAAAATACCCTTTAGCCAAGCTTTAGGGCTTTCCATATCATCTTTATTTACCCCAACATTTCCTATCTCTGGCATAGTAAGTACCACAAATTGGCCTGCATAACTTGGGTCTGTAATAATCTCTTGATATCCTGTTATTGAAGTATTAAAAACAATTTCTCCAACTGCTGTTGTATTAGCTCCAAACCCTTTAGCTTCAAAAAACATTCCATTTTCAAGTAAAACAGAAACTTTCATATCTATCCTTTAAATTAATCCTCTTTTTCTCAATTCCTGCTCATAAAGTCTTTGAAAAACAAGTTCATACTCTTCAGTTCCCGGAATTAAAGGTCTTTTATAATTTTCTATCTTTTTATAAACCTCTTCTCTTGCTTCATTTTCTCTATTTAAAAATTCCATAATAGATTTATAGATAATATTTTTTATCTTACCATCTCTTACATCATAATCTATTAACTCTTTATCCCATAACTCTTTTACTAAAAAACTTGATAAATCCTCTATTCTTTCATCTTTTCTTAAATTAAACCCTTCTTCTTTTGCTATCTCTTTTTTAAGAAGCTTAAATACTTCTCGTCTATCTACTCCATAAAATAAAAATTCATTCTCTTCTTCTTGCTCAGCAAGAAGTTCTTTTGCTTTATCTTCTATCTCTCTTTCCCATAACACATCATCTGTAATAATTTCTTCAATCTCTTTTATAGCATAATCTATTGTTTTAGGAAAAGTTACAAGTTTTGAATTCAATAAATCTATTGCAACCTTTTTTGCAAGAAAAGGAACTTGAGCTTCTTTAATAAGCATATTTAGCCTTTTTTGTAAAATTATAACATTTTTAAAAAATATAGTCATCTTTAAAAGATAAGGTTCTAGATTTTTTTAACAAAATTAAAAAAGAGGAACATACTCCTCATGTTGAGGAGGAGGAGAGAGAGGAGTAAATAACTCTTCTTTACCATTTAAAATATAAGTTTTTATTTCAGAAGGTATTTTAAATTTTCTGTTCATTTCTGGATGTAGTGCAAGCAATTTTTTATAAAAAAATCTAAATGCTGGTGCAGAGACTTTTCCACCTGTCATATTCTCTCCTAAAGAAGTTGAATCATCATTCCCAAACCATATAACAGTTTGAATATCGGGAGAAAATCCACACCACCATGCATCTACAAAATTATTAGTAGTCCCCGTTTTACCTGCTATTTCAATTCCTTTTACTTTTGCATTTCTTCCTGTTCCTTTATTTACAACATCTTTTAAAATATCCACTATTAAATAGGCTTGATAAGAAGGTTGTATATATTCAAAAGAAGGAGTAATTTCTATTTTAACATTATCTTTTGGAACTTCGATTCTTCTAATAAGATAAACTTTGCTTCTTGTTCCATAATTACTAAATATGGTATATAATTCACTAAGCTGCCAAGGACTCTCACCAAAACTTCCAAGGGCTATACTAAGATTATCCGGCAATTTATCAAAACCAAATTTATACATATTTTTAAGCACAGTATCAAGCCCCATCGATAGAACTAAATTTATTGTAGCTAAGTTTCTTGAATGAACAAGAGCTTCTCTTAAAGTAATTAATCCTAAAGTATTTTTTTCATAATTTTTTGGTTTCCAATATTTATCTTCTTGAGGAGTATCAGAAGAGATCTTAAAAGTTCTTCTTATATCTGGAATAAGACTGCCGGGATTATAACCTATATTTAGAGCAGTTTGATAAATAAAAGGTTTTACTGCACTTCCTATACTTCTTTTAGATTGAACTGCACGATTAAATTTACTTTTTTTATAATCAACCCCTCCTACAATTGCTAAAACCTCTCCTGTATGAGGATTAATGCTAACTAATGCTCCATTTAACTTATTAGGGTCTAATTCAGGATTTAAACTTAGTACCCTTTCATAATTCCATTTAATAGCATCTTGCCCTATTTGTTGTATTTTAGAGTCTATTGTTAAATAAATTTTATATCCTCTTGTAAAAAGGTCTTTATGCTTTGGAAGTAATTGCAAAATAGCTGTATCTATTGCATAAGGTGCACTCTCTTTTACCATATATTTATATACTTTTGGTTGTTCAAGTATAGACTCTTTATACTTATTAGCAGAAATCCAACCTAATAGATACATTCTCTTTAAAATTCTATTAGCCCTTTTTATATTTAATTCATAATTTCGTACAGGATCATATAAACTTGGAGCTTTTGGAAGAGCAACAAGCATTGCTATCTCTTTTAAACTTAAATCTTTTAAACCTTTATGAAAATAACCAAAAGCAGCTGTTTTAATACCATAATATCCATGTCCGAAATAGATTTGATTGAAATACCTTTCAAGAATTTCCTCTTTTGTAAGAAGCTTTTCTACTTTTAAAGCAATAATTATCTCTTTAATTTTTCTTTTTATGGTTTTTTTTCTATTTAAATAAATAGTCCTTACAAGTTGTTGAGTAATAGTAGAAGCTCCTTCTACTTTTTTCCCTGTCTTTATATCTTTTATAATTGCTCTTAAAATAGCATTAAAATTTACTCCTTTATGTTCAAAAAACGAAGTATCTTCTGTAGCTATTAAAGCTTCTATTACTCTTCCCGGAATTTCATTAAATTTTGCATAAAATCTATTTTCATCTTTATACCTCACCGCTATTAATTTATTATTTCTATCATAAAATCTTGCACTAATAGGAGGATTATAAAACACTATTTTTGTAGTATCAAATCTTGTAGAATTATAAAGATACAAAAAATATCCAACTATTCCACTCACTACTATTACACTTAAAATTAAAATAAAAGCAAAAATTCTTTTTAACAATTTAATCCTTTTATTGTTTTTTGAATTATATCAATTTCTACATTAGTCCTTAAAATTATTCTAAAAATAGGAACTTTTACAGTAGGTTGTCTTATAGCTCCTATTAAAATATTTTGTTTTAGTAAATTTTCTTGTTTTTTTAAAACCTCTTCATTACTTTTTGCAGGTATTATTTTTATTAAAGAATTTGTATTAAATGTTTTTTGTCTTATTTTAATTTCTTTTTTGAATCTATTTAAGTTTTCTTGAATTTCAACTAAAGCATAATAAGCAATTAATGTATCCATTGGACTTAGAGCAGTTGTATAAATAATGCTTTTTGCCCTATTTAAGAGATATAAAATAATCTCTTTATTTGCAAGAATATAAGCTCCATAACTTCCTAACGCTTTACCTAAAGTGCCTATTTTTATAGTTTTTTTTGGGTTTAAGTTATATTTATCTGTAACTCCTAAAAGACTTTTTCCAACAACTCCAACGCTATGAGCTTCATCTATTATAAGATATCCTATTTTATGAGCAAAATCTAAAATCTCTTTACTTACTAAGTCTCCTTGCATTGAATATATACCTTCTACTACTACAAAAACTCTTTTAAAATTTTTATAGTTTTTGGCTTTGTTTTTTAAATCTTTTAAATCATTATGTTTGAAAAATTCTACTTTTGCTTGAGTTAATTTAGAACCAACTATCCCACTTGCGTGATATTCGCTATCTACTAAAAACAAATCTCCCTTTCTTCCTAGTTCAAAAATAGCCAAGTTCGCCAAAAATCCACTACCAATAATAATAGCTTCTTCAAAATTATTTATCTTTTTTAAATACTCTTCCAATAGTTTATGAGCTGGATGATACCCATTTACAAGCATTGAAGCTTTAGCAGAGTGAGAAGAAAACTTTTTTGCATGAGTATATGCTTTATCTAAAATTTTTTCATTTTCCGCAAGACCTAAATAATCATTACTTGCTAAATCTATTATAGCTTTTAATATCTCTCTTTTTCTTAATCTGTTTTTCTTTTTTAATACTTCTAACTCTTTTTTATACATTTTTTTGCTAAAATTGTATCAAAAAAGGAATTAAATGGATATAAGAAAAGAGTTTTTAAAATTTTTTGAAAAGAAAGGGCATAAAATCTACTCTTCTTCTTCACTTGTGCCTGATGATAACTCTTTATTATTTACAAATGCTGGAATGGTGCAGTTTAAGCCAATATTCACAGGAGAAAAACCAGCTCCCACGCCTCCTAGAGCAACTTCAAGTCAATTATGTATGAGAGCAGGAGGAAAGCATAATGATTTAGAAAATGTAGGTTATACAAATAGACATCATACTCTTTTTGAAATGCTAGGGAATTTCTCTTTTGGGGATTATTTTAAAGAAGAAGCAATTGCATATGCATGGGAATTTGTAACTGAAGTATTAGAGCTTCCTAAAGATAAACTTTGGATTACAATTCATGAGAGTGATGATGAAGCTGGTAAAATTTGGGAGAAGTATGTTAGTAAAGATAGAATTGTAAAAATGGGAGATAAAGACAACTTTTGGCAAATGGGAGATACAGGGCCTTGTGGACCTTGTAGTGAGATACATTTTGACCAAGGAGCAGATAAATTTAATTCACCTGAGGATTATTTAGGAGGAGATGGAGATAGATTTTTAGAGATTTGGAATTTAGTATTTATGCAATATAATAAAGATGAAAATGGAAAGTTAACTCCTCTTCCAAAACCAAGTATCGATACAGGAATGGGGCTTGAGAGAATTACTGCTATAAAAGAGGGAGTAACAAGTAATTATGATACATCTATTTTTAAACCTTTATTAAAAAAGATTGAAGAGATTACAAATAAAGAGTATTTTAAAGATAAAAGAGGTGCTTCTCACAGAGTAATTGCTGATCATATAAGAGCTGTTAGTTTTCTTTTAGCTCATGGGGTAAGATTTGATAGAGAGGGAAGAGGATATGTACTTAGAAGAATTTTAAGAAGAGGAGTAAGACACGGGTATTTGCTTGGTATGAAAGAACCTTTTATGTATAAAATAGTAGATACGCTAGCAGAGCAAATGAAAAGTCATTATCCATATTTATTAGAAAAAAAAGAAGCAATAAAAGATGCTATTAAATTAGAAGAAGAGAGATTTTTTGCAACAATTGATAAGGGAATGGCATTATTTAAAGAAGAACTTGCAAAAACAACAGATATATTTAGCGGAGAAGTTGCATTTAAACTTTATGATACTTATGGTTTTCCTCTTGATTTAACTGAAGATATGTTAAGAGAAGTAGGTAAAAAAGTAGATATGCCTGTATTTAATACATTAATGCAAGAACAAAAAGAAAGAGCAAGAGCAAATTGGAAAGGAAGTGGAGATAAAAAGGTTAATTTAAAAGATTTAGAAAAAATATCTCCTAATAAATTTGTAGGATATGAATATACTGAATACAAAACAAAAATAAAAGCTTTATTTGATAAAGATTTAAACCTTGTAAATGAGTTAGATGGTGATGGATTTGTAATGCTTGAAGAGACACCTTTTTATGCTGAAAGTGGAGGACAAATAGGAGATAAAGGTGTATTAATTAAAGATGGTAATATTATTGCAAAAGTAATAGATACAAAAAAATATGATGATAGAAATATAAGTAAAGTAAAAGATGCAAAACTTGTAGTAAATGAAGAAGTATTAGCAAAAGTAGATGAAAGTAGAAAAGAAATAGCAAAACATCACTCAGCTACTCATTTGCTTCATTCTGCTTTAAGAAAGGTTTTAGGTGAACATGTAACCCAAGCAGGAAGTTTAGTAGAGGCAAATAGATTAAGATTTGACTTTACTCATCCAAGAGCATTAACTAAAGAAGAACTTACAAAAATAGAAGAGATGGTAAATAATGTTGTTGCAAAAGCTATTGAAGCAGAAGTGATTGAAACTACTATTAATGAAGCAAAAAAAATGGGAGCAATGGCTTTATTTGGTGAAAAATATGGAGATATTGTTAGAGTTGTAAAATTTGGAGATTTTAGTATAGAACTTTGTGGTGGAACACATGTAAAAAATAGTGCAGAGGTTGGTAATTTTTATATAGTAAAAGAGAGCGGAGTTAGTGCAGGTGTTAGAAGAATAGAGGCAGTTTGTGGACTTAGTGGATATAAGTATTCAAAAGAGTTTATTGAAGAAGTAAATAAACTTAAAGCTGAAAATAAAGCAAAAGATTTAAAAACATTTATTGAAAAACAAAAAGAAGAGATTAAAAACTTAAAAGAAGAAATTAAAGCTTTAAAACAAGCAGCTGTGAGTGAAATAAAACCTATAAATAAAGATGGAATTAACTTTGTAATAGAAAGAATCGATAATGCAAATTTAAGAGAAATTGCTACTGATTTAAAAGGGAGAATTGATAATTTAGTAGCATTTTTAGTAGGTGAGAATAAAGGTAAAGTAAATTTAGTAGCAGTAAGTAAAATTGATAATATTAAAGCAGGAGAGCTTATAAAAGAATTTGCACCTATTGTTGATGGAAAAGGAGGAGGAAAAGCAGATTTTGCTCAAGGTGGCGGAAAAGATATAAGTAAAATTGATGAACTTTTAAAAATTGTAAAAGAAAAACTTTTAGGATAAAATAATAAAAAATGGGGGAGAAAATGAAAGTTTTATTAATAGAAGATGATAGACTCTTATCAAGAAGTATAAAAAAAGTTTTAGAAAAGTATGATTTTGATGTAACTCATATAGAAGATGGAGCAAAAGCTTTTGATGAAATTTTAAATAATAGTTATGATTTATATTTACTTGATATTAATTTACCTGAAATAGATGGACTTAAACTTTTAAAACTTATTAGAAATAAAGAACCAGACGCTATTGTAATGATGATTACGGCATCAGCTAATATTGATGATATGGAAGAAGCTTATAAGAATGGTTGTGATGAATATATAAAAAAACCTTTTCATATTAATGAATTAATTTTAAGGATTGAACACTGGCTAAAAATTAAAAAATCAGAACCAGAACCAAAAAAAGAAGAAGAAAATAATATTATTGAAATAGAGAATATGAAATTTAATTTTGATACTTTAGATTTATACATAAATGGGGAATTTGTAAATTTAAGAAAAAAAGAAAAACTTTTATTAGCAATTTTACTTAAAAATATAGGTAAAACAGTTTCAAAAGAGGATATTATTAAATATGTATGGAAAGAAAATACTAAAAAAGAGTATCCTCTAAGACAGCTTGTTAGCGAACTTAAAAATAAACTGCCAAAAAATTATATTACTTCGGTAGTGGGAATAGGATATAGGTTTGATAAAAAAGATTAGTTTAAGGGCATTTAATATTTTTCTTTTTTCTATAGTATTAGTAATAGTAGGAAATTTGTTATTTTTTCAATATAAAAATGCAAAAAATATTATTATTGATTATTTTTCCAAAAAAGAAGTATCAAAAACCCTTAATTTACAAAAAATTTTAAAAACTCTTTTTACAGATAAAATTGTCATTTTATTAAATAAACAAAAAGCAAATTTTTATACATATAAAATTAAGAATTTTAATTTTAATCCAATAAGTAATAAATATGACAGATTATATATAGATTATATGAAAGATAAAATAAAAAGTGTAAATCACTACTCTTCACCTATTTTAATAGATCCTT
>CAZEOW010000018.1:0-14167 GCA_964514005.1 uncultured Nautiliales bacterium | reverse complement strand
AAAAAATTTGCACCTCTTACTGAGCAGATTTAAATACTTTTTGTTAAATCGAACTTACGTTAATTAAGAATCTTCGCCCTTTAAAATAGGGTGGTTCATTCTTTCCATCTGTTGTGAAACCAATAATATTGAGAAGGATATTTTTCTATCATTTCTTTAATTATATCGGCTTGCCATTGTGTAAAACTTTCAATAGAGCCTGAGAATTCTTTAGCTTCTTTAAATTCTAAAATATATTCATTATCTTTTTTGTATGAAAAAGTAGGAATTACAATTGCTTTAGTAGCTTTGGCTATTTTTGAAATAGCTGGATTAAAACGGGTAGGTTTTAAAAAATTTATAATTGGAGCATTTTTGTTTTTTGTATATTGGTCTATTAATATACCTAAAGCTCTTTTTTCTTTTAAAAGAGCTTTTATTATCTCTTTTGCTGCTTTTTTTCTATAAATTACTTTTATATCTTCTTTTCCTCTTACTTTTACAAAAAATCTATTTATTTGAGGATTTTCTATCTCTCTCATAACTGCTGCCATTGGGATATATTTTTTTGCAATTATTCTTGGGGCTATTTCCCAATTGCCCAAATGAGCAGACATAATAATAATTGGTTTTTTAGAATTAATTGCATTTTTTATAATTTCTTCATTTACTATTTTTATTTCTTTTGGATTTTTATTAAACTCTATAATATCTTCAAAAGATGTTGCAATATGTTTGTAAAAATCTTTTGCTATTTTTATTTTCTCTTTTTTTGTTTTATTTACAAATGCTGTATCAAGATTTTTAAAAACAATTTTTTTTCTAAAAAAATCCAGATAATAAAATAACCACCAGAATTTGCTAAGTAATTTTTTTTCTCCTAAAAAGTATATAAAATTAAATAGATAATACATCCAATATCCTATCTACTATAAATTTTGCCCCGTCTTTATTGTTTAGTTTTTTTAGATTTAAAGAAATTTGTTCTAAATTTGTGTGTAAAATTATATTTAAAACATCATCTAATTCTTCTTTTCTTTTTACAATGGCCATATTTTTATCTGCTAAAAATTTAGCATTTTTATATTGATGATCTCCTGCTGCATAAGGATATGGAATAAAAAGAGTTGGTAAAAGGTTTGATGCTAATTCAAAAAGAGTTGAAGCTCCAGCTCTACTTATTGCGAAATCAGCTTTTTTGATTTTATTAATTAAATTTTTATCAAAATCAAATACATCAGCTTTTATATTTTGATTTTGATACCATTTTTTAACTCTTTGAAAGTCTCTTTTGCCAGTTTGATGAATGATATTGATATTGTTTTTATATAAAGTAGGAGCAATTTTTATGGCTATATCATTTATATCTTTTGCTCCTTGACTTCCTCCAAGAAAAATAATAGTTTTTAACTCTTTTCTAATTCTTGCATTTTTTATAAACTTGTCTTCTACTGGATAAGGGTCATTATAAAGAAATGTAGAAAAAAATCTTTTGCTAAAGGGTTTTAATATTTTATTTAGTGTGCCAATATGTGCGTTTTGTTCATGAATAAAAAGAGGAGTATTATTTAAAATAGCACCAAAACTTGCAGCAGCTGCAGAATAACCTCCTACACTAAATACAGCTTTTATGTTATTTTCATTTATAATTTTTTTTGCTTTTATAGAAAGTTTTAAAATATTAAATAAAGATTCAATTTTTTGAATTCCTTTTTTATTTACTACTCCACTTGATGGGAGAAAAAAAGTTTTACTAAAATCAGTATCTTTTAAAAACCACTCTTTATCAGCTGAGTGAGGGTTGTCTGAACCTATATAGATAAGTTTTATTCCTCTTTTTATAAACTCTTTTTTAATAACTTTAGCTATTTTTAAATGTCCTCCTGTTCCTCCTCCTGTAATTAAAATCATAATTTTGCCTTTTTACTAATCATAAGCACCATTCCAATAGCAATAGATAATGCAAGTAATGAACTTCCTCCATAACTTAAAAAAGGAACTGTCAATCCTTTTATAGGGATAATAGATGTAATTCCAAGTCCATTTAAGATAAATTGAATCATTATTAAAGTTCCAACTCCAAAGGTAAATAGTTGGTATTCTTTTTTTTCTACTCTATAAGCTATTTTATATATTCTATAAACAAGCCATAAAATTAAAATAATAATTATAGAAATTCCAATAAGTCCTGTCTCTTCTGCAATTCCAGCAAGAACAAAATCTGTATGAACATCACTTAAAAATCCTAATTTAAAAATACCATTTCCTACACTCTCTCCAAGAATTCTCCCATGATAAATAGCATTTAAAGAGTTTTGGACTTGTTCGTATTTTTCTTGGGATTCTACTTTTAAATAAGGAAAAAAGTTTTGAGTAAAAAGACTAAGCCACGCTTTAAATCTTGCTAATCTATATGGAGTAGAAATAATAGCTAAAATAAAAACTATTATACCACCTCCAATAATTGTTAAAAATACTTTATATCTTCCACCGGCTATTAAAAGTAAAAATGCAAAAATAAGTCCCATTACCATTACTTGACCTAGGTCTGATTGTTCTATAAGAATAATTAACCAAATAAGTCCTATGATTAAAAGATATCTTGTAATGAGTTTAAATTCTTCTTCTAAAGAGGATAAATCTTTTACTTTTCTTGTAAAAGACCAAGAGAGTAAAAAAATAAATCCTATTTTAAAAAACTCTACTGGAGCAAATTTTATTATACCAAAAGATATCCATCTTCTTGCTCCGTTAATTACAGGGGCTACACTGTGAGGCAAAAAAGGCATAATTGTAATTGCAATTAAAGAACTCCAAAAAAGTATCCATCCTATTTTTTCAAAATATTCATCTGGATTTAGTCGTGAGAGAAAAATCATTATCCCAAATCCTAAACTTCCAAAGCCTATATATCTTAAGATAAAGTGGTATTCCCCTAGACTTAAATGTTTGAAAGTTTCTAAATAAATTGGTAAAGAGTAAGAAAAAATCGCACCTATAGCCATTAAAATAGCTACTATTATAAAAATAAGTCTGTCTACTTTTTGCAAATTTAACCTTTATAAAGTATAATAGTAATAAAATTTTATCATAAAAGGTTTTTTATGGCTTTTGAAATTAGCAGTTCTTTTAATATTTTAGAAAAATCTCTTGAGTATAGAAAAATTAGACAAGATTTGATTGCAAGTAATATTGCTAATGTTGATACACCTTATTATAAATCAAGAGATATTAGATTTGAAGAAGCTCTTAAAGATGAACTTAAAAAAGATAATAAACTTGAACTTGCTATTACAAATCCTAAGCATCTAGAGCCAAAAGAGTTTGATGATATAAAAAAACCTATAATATTTTTTAGAGATGGACATTTAACAAGAAATGATGGAAATGATGTTGATATAGATATTGAAACTACTGAAATGGCAAAAAATAGTATAGCTTATAATGCAACTGTTGCTTCATTAAGAAAAAATATAGAAATTTTTAAAGCGGTAATAGACTTTTCTAAAAATATATAGGAATATTTTTTGCTTATTTTAGAAAAAAGGATTTGACTTGGGATATTTTGATAGTTTTGATATTTCAGGGTATGGACTTTCTGCTCAAAGATTTAGAATCAATATTATTTCTGAAAATATTGCAAATGCTAATACTACAAGAACAGATGAAGGGGGGCCTTATAAAAGAAAAGAGGTTATTTTTAGAGCTGTTCCTTTTAATGAAGTATTGAATAAAGAGCTTGAAGAGAATGCAAGATTTCATAAATATGAAAATCCTTTAGATGAAGATGGTGAAGATTATGCAGAAGCTAAACCAGCAATAGAGACGGTAATAGTTGATAAAGTTGTAAGAGATGATAGTAAACCTATTTTAAAATATGACCCAAGTAATCCAGATGCTAATGCAGATGGATATGTAGCTTACCCAAATATTAATCCTGTTGTTGAAATGGCCGATTTAATAGAAGCAACTCGTACTTATCAAGCAAATGTTGCAGCATTTCAAAGTGCTAAAGCATTAGCAGGATATGCTATAAATATTTTACAAAGCTAAGGATAAAAAATGGCTTTTATTTCTAAAATAGATAATAATGTAAATTTACCTAATGTTAATAAGCCTCAAAATAAAAATTCAACAGATTTTGCAGAAATTTTGCAAAAAGAACTAGATACTACAAATAATATGATGAAACAGGCTGAGGATGTGGAAGTTAAAATAGCTACAGGAGAAGTAAAAGATTTAGCAAAAGCTACTATTACTATTCAAAAAGCAGAAATGCAAATGAAAATGATGTTAGAGGTAAGAAATAAAGCTATTAATGCTTATAAAGAACTACTTAAAACTCAAATTTAATGAATAAAAGAATTCCTTTAATTTATCTTCTTTTTTTTGTATTAGTATTTGCTCTTTTTTTAGCTTTTTTATTCTTTTCTTTAAAAAAACCAAAACACTATAAAGAACCTATAATTTCTAAAATTGAAGGTGCAGTTAGAGGAAATATAAAAACTAAAGAGTTTATTTTAGCTAAAAGCGAAAAAACTTATAATGTATATATTAGGCCTATGTTTATAGATCCTACAAAACGCTCTTTTTTTATAGACCTTTTTAGCATTTATACAGGAGTAGATAAAAATATTTTAAGGCAAAAACTGCTTTTACCGCCTAAAAGAAGAGTATTGCTTGCTACTGTAAATTTAAGAACTAAACAGCAATTAATTCATCTTAGGAAAATTCTTGATAAATATAGAGTCTTTATTACTTATCATAATGTAAGAAGAGGGTATGATATTGAAAGTATTGAAAAAACACAAAATGGCTATAAAGCTCTTTTTTATAGAATATATCCTTATAAAGATACATTTGAGCCTTTTTTGGGTAGGTATTCGAAAGAGACTTTAAAAGGAGATAATGGAATTGAAGAGTATTATGAAGAGCTTTTAAGGCCTAAACTAAATGGAATATTTAGAGGTTATAGAGATGTTGGAGGAAATATAATTTATGATAAAAAGGCTAAGATTATTTACCCTCAAAATGGAGAAGATATTGTTTTAAATATTAATTTAATTCTTCAAAAAAGAATAGAAAAACTGCTTGATAAAGCTAAGAAAGATTATAATGCTTCTGAGGTTATGGCTGCAGTAATGGATTCAAAAACAGGAAAAATTATAGCTATAGCAACTTCTAATAGATTTGATCCTGAAAATATAAAAAAAGAGGATATTCCAAATATGAGTATTCATGCAATTAGGTATGCATTTGAGCCAGGTTCTGTTATGAAACCAATTATTTTTTCTATGCTTCTTGATAAAGGAAGAGTAAATCCTTATGAAATATTAAAAGCTTATAATGGTAGTTGGCAGCCTAAATGGAGAAAAACTCCAATTGTTGATGATGAACCAAAAGATTGGCTTAGTGCAGAAAATGGACTTGTTTATTCAAGTAATATTGTATTATCTCAACTTGCTTTAAGACTTGATGCTTATGAAATTTATAACGGATTAAAAATATTTGGTTTTTCACGGTTAAGTAGTATTGATTTACCTCACGAATTAAGAGGAAGTATAAGGACATTAAGAGAGTATCATTATCCTATTTATAAATCAACAACCGCTTATGGATATGGAATAGGAGTTACATTTATTCAGCTTTTAAAAGCTTATAATGTATTTAATAACAATGGATATATTGTAACACCAAAAATTGTATCTTATGATGAGAAAAAAGAAAAAATAATATCTTCTCAAACAGCAAGTGCAATGTTAAGAATTTTAAGAAAAATTGTGTTAAAAGGTACAGCAAAAGCAGCTTATATTTCAGATATTTTTACAGCTGGGAAAACAGGGACAGCTCATGTAAGTAAAAACAAAGAATATCAGCAAATTTATAACTCCTCATTTTTTGGATTTGCAAATGATAGTTTTCATAAATATACAATAGGAGTTACATTCTTTAATATAAAAGCCCCATCTCCTATGTATTATGCTTCAAAATCTGCTGTGCCTCTTTTTAAAAAAATTGTGCTTATGATGAAAGATGAGAAATTAATAGGAGAAAATAATGGAAATTAAGGAATTATTCAAAATCTTAAATTATCAATTTTTATCTTTACCACTTTATAAAATATTTATTGCATTTTTTATTTTAGGTTTGTTTTTATTTTTGAGAAAAATTTTTACTCTTTACTTTTTAAGAAGTATTAAGTTTTTTGCTTCAAAAACATCAACTATTTTAGATGATAAATTTATAGAAGCTATTGAAGCTCCTTTGAAATTTCTATTTATAATAGGAGGAGTCTATTTTTTCTTATATTTTTTAGAAATAAAAAATGAAGTTATCTATCATATTTTAAAAGGGCTTTTAATTTTTGATATCTTTTGGGCTATTTATAATATTATTCATGAATTTGAAGAATATATTTACAAGGTTTTAGGAAAGTTTGGTAAAGCTTCAAGAGAACTTGCCTCTTTTTTTATAAAAATTATTAAGGTTTTAATTATTTCAATTGCTATTATTGCTCTTTTGCAAGATTGGGGAATAAATGTTACAGGGTTTATAGCTTCTTTAGGGCTTGGGGGTCTTGCATTTGCTCTTGCTGCTAAAGATACTGCTTCTAATATTTTTGGAGGAATTGCTATTTTAACAGATAATATATTTAAGATTGGAGAATGGGTAAGAATTGGAAATGTAGAAGGAATTGTAGAAGAAATTGGAATGAGAACAACAAAAATAAGAGCTTTTGATAAAAGGCTTATAATTGTTCCTAACTCTATTATTGCAAATTCAAATGTTGAAAATTTTAGTAGAAGAGATAGAAGAAGAATTATGATGAGAATAGGCTTAACATATGATACCCCAAATGAAAAGATGAAAAAAATTTTAGAAGATATTAGAAATATGTTAATTAAACATCCATTTATTCATAATGAGCCTATTTTAATCTATTTTGATGAGTATCAAGATAGTAGCTTGAGTATATTTTGTTATTTCTTTACAACTACAGCGGTGTGGGATGAGTATTTAAAAATTAGAGAAGATGTAAATTTAAAGATTAAAGATATTGTAGAAAAAAATGGTGCAAACTTTGCATTTCCATCTCAAAGTATATATTTTGAAACATCTCTTGATATAAAAAGGTAAAATTTCATAAAAATTTGATATAATTTTATCCCCTGAGCTGAAAAAGAGGCTCTACATTAAAAGTTTTTCACTTTTGATGTAGAGGCTGGTCTTAGCACCTAGGGGGAAATTTAATAAAAGGTGAGATAATGAAAGTTAGAGCATCAGTTAAAAAAATTTGCCCTAAATGTAAAGTTATTAAAAGAAAAGGGATTGTTAGAGTAATTTGTGAAAATCCAAGACATAAACAAAGACAAGGATAGAAAATGGCAAGAATTGCAGGTGTGGATTTACCAAAAAAGAAAAAAATAGAGTATGCACTTCCTTATATTTATGGAATTGGTCTTACTCTTAGTAGAAAAATTTTAAAAGATACAGGAATTGATCCAAATAAAAGAGTTTATGAATTAACAGAAGATGAAGTATCTGTTTTAAATAAAGAAATTGCAAATAATTATGTAGTAGAGGGTGAGCTTAGAAAACAAGTTCAACTTAATATCAAAGAATTAATGGATTTAGGATGTTACAGAGGTCTTAGACATAGAAAAGGACTTCCTGTTAGAGGTCAAAGAACAAAAACAAATGCAAGAACAAGAAAAGGTAAAAGAAAAACTGTTGGTGCAAAAGCAAAATAAAGGGTGAGAGATGGCAAAAAGAAAAGTAACTAAAAAGAAAAAAATTAAAAAACAAGTAGCAAAAGGAATAGTTCATATAGCAGCTACTTTTAATAATACTGTAATTACTGTTAGTGATGAAATGGGTAATGTATTATGTTGGAGCTCGGCAGGTGCTCTTGGATTTAAAGGAAGTAAAAAGTCAACTCCGTTTGCTGCTCAACAAGCTGTGGAAGATGCTATGGCAAAAGCAAAAGAGTATGGAATTAAAGAAGTAGGAATTAGAGTTCAAGGACCTGGTGGCGGTAGAGAAACTGCTATTAAAACTGTAGGAGCAATTGACGGAATTAAAGTACTTTGGATGAAAGATATTACTCCGTTACCACATAACGGATGTAGACCAAGAAAAAGAAGAAGGGTGTAACAATGGCAAGATATAGAGGAGCAGTTGAGAAAATTGAAAGAAGATTAGGTGTTAGTCTTGAATTAAAAGGAGAAAGAAGACTTGCAGGTAAATCTGCACTTGATAAAAGACCTTATGCACCAGGTCAGCATGGACAAAGAAGAACAAAAATTAGTGAATATGGTCTTCAACTTAGAGAAAAACAAAAAATGAAATATTACTATGGTGTACTTGAAAAACAATTTAGAAAGTATTTTAAAGAAGCAAACAGACAAGAAGGTAATACAGGGGAAAACTTAATTAGATTGCTTGAAAGAAGACTTGATAATGTAGTTTATAGAATGGGATTTGCTACTACAAGAAGATTTGCAAGACAGCTTGTAACTCATGGACATATTTTAGTAAATGGAAAAAAAGTAAATATTCCTTCTTATTTAGTAAAAGAGGGTGATAGAATTGAAATTAAAGAAAAAACAAAAAATAATCCTCAAATACAAAGAGCTCTTGAGTTAGCAAATCAAACAGGAATTGTTTCTTGGGTTGATGTAGATAAAGAGAAAATGGTAGGAGTATTTCAAAGAATTCCTGAAAGAAGTGAAGTTAATATTCCTGTTGAAGAGAGATTAGTAGTTGAGTTATACTCTAAATAAGGGTAAGATATGAATAAAATTAAAACAGAACTTTTAATTCCTTATGATATTTCTTTTAAAGAAGAAGGTAACAGAGCTACTATTGAAGTAGCTCCTTTTGAAACTGGTTTTGGAGTTAGTGTTGCACATCCTATAAGAAGAACTCTTATTGCATCAACTCTTGGTTTTGCACCAGTTGCATTAAAAATAGATGGGGTAAGACATGAGTTTGATTCTTTAAAAGGTATGCTTGAAGATGTGGCAAGCTTTATTATTAATCTAAAAAATATAAGATTTAAACTTAATAATAAAAATGAGTTAGTAGTTAATTATACTTTTATAGGACCTAAAGAGATTAGAGGTAAAGACCTTGAAAATGAATTAGTAGATGTAGTTACACCAGATGAATATATTGCTACTTTAAATGAAGAGGGAGAATTAAAATTTAGTCTTATTATTAAAAAAGGAATGGGATTTGTAGCAGTAGAAAACTTTAGAGATACTTTACCTGAAGGGTATATAGGGCTTGATGCATATTTTTCTCCTATAAAAAAAGCTGTTTATACAATTGAAAATATATTGGTAGAAGATGATCCTAATTTTGAAAAAGTTATATTTGAAATTGAAACAGATGGTCAAATTAGTCCTGTTGAAGCTTTTCAAAAAGCGGTTAATAGTTATCTAAATCAGTTTGCAATATTTTCAAAAGAGTTTGAATTAGAACAGAGTGTACCTAAAACAACTGAGCTTGATGAAGAGTACAATATACTTTTTCAAACAATCGATGCTTTAAATCTTAGAAGTAGAAGTTATAATGCTCTTATAGATAAAGCAGGGCTTAAATATATTGCAGAACTTGTTTTAATGGGTAAAGAAAAAATTGCAAATATTAAAAATTTAGGGGCTAAGTCGTTGGAAGAGATTTCTGATAAACTGGAGGAGATTGGATTTCCTCTTACAAGAACATTGCCGCTTGAGATTAAAAAAGCAATTGAAGAAAAACTATCACAACTTAAGGAGAATTAATGAGACATAGACACGGATATAGAAAGCTTGGGCGCGATAGTGAGCATAGAATTGCATTGCTAAGAAACCTTGCTTGTGATTTAATTGAAAATGAAAGAATTGAAACTACTGTAGCAAAGGCTAAAGAACTTAGAAGGTATATTGAAAAACTTATAACAAAATCAAAAAATGCTGATTTTAATACTCACAGATATGTATATTCAAAACTTGGAAGTAATAAAAGAGCAAAAGCGGCAACTCAAAAATTAATTAATGAAATAGCTCCTAAATATGAAAATAGAAATGGCGGATATACAAGAATTGTAAAGACAAAATTTAGAAGAGGAGATGCTGCTGAATTAGCTATTATTGAATTTGTAGGGGAGTAGTATGGAAATCCCTTTTTCAAATGAAGAATTAAAAGAAGCAGCAGCAGTTGTAATAGAAGAAGTACGCCCTATGCTTCAAATGGATGGAGGAGATGTTACTTTAATTGATGTAAGAAAACCTGTTGTTTTTGTGCAACTTCAAGGTGGATGTGTAGGGTGTGCTTCTTCTGGAGCAACCTTAAAATATGGAATTGAAAAAGCTCTAAAAGAAAAAATTCATCCAGATTTAGTAGTTATGAATGTTCCTCATGGATATGAGGATCAACTTGATGAACTTGTAAAATACTCTTTTTAAGAAGGTGAAAATGTTAGTAAATTCATCTTCTTTCTCTTCTGTTGAAGAAATTAATGGAATTTTATTTAAAGACTTAAAAGATTTTATTAAGTCAAAAGAAGATTTAGAAAATATAATTTTTTCTACAAAAGTTATTTTTGAAACAAAAAGTGATTTAATGGAGTTTTTTAATCTATTGATTACTTATGGATATAAAGATAGTGCTTTGAATTATTTTGAAGAGTTAATATCTGAAATTGACGATGCAGATTTAATCAATTCTTTTAATAACTTATTAAAATGATAGAAAATATTGTTGATTCTACTAAAGAGTTAACTTCTTCTAAAATCTTTTTAAAAACTGCTCAAAATGCAAAATATGCAAAAGATATAAAAAACTTTATTACTCCAAAAGAACTTTTAAAAAAGCTGAATTTAAAAACAAAATTTATAGGTATTACAGGGACAAATGGAAAAACTACAACAGCTTTTGCACTTAGTTTTTTACTAAAAAATGCTGGATTTAATGTAGCAACCCAAGGGACAGAAGGATTTTTTTTTAATTTAGAAAAAAAAGAAGAAAAAACTCTAACAACTCCTCCTATTTTTACTACTGTAAAACGAGCTTATAAATATAAGCCAGATTTTTTTGTTATGGAAGTTAGTTCTCATAGTATTGTTCAAAATAGAATAGAGGCTCTTGAGTTTGTAGCTAAAATTTTTACTTCCTTTTCTCAAGATCATTTAGATTTTCACAAAAGTATAGATGAATATAGAAGAGTTAAAGAGTCTTTTTTTCAAGATGATGTATTAAAGATTGTAAATGGTAAAAAAGAAAAGGATATAGTAAAAATAGGAGAAGTTGATTTTAAATTTAATTTAAATAATTTATATGTTTTACAAAAGCCTATTTTAGAAGATATTCCAATGGCGGGTGAATTTAATAAAATGAATTTGTCTTTAGCTTATAAGTGTGCTTCTTTTTTTACAGATAAATTAAGCTTTGATGGTTTTAAAGGTGTAAGTGGAAGAATGGAGATAATTAGCAAAAATCCTTTTATTGTAATAGACTTTGCTCATACTCCAGATGGTATTGAAAAAGTTTTAGAATCTGTTAGTGGTAAAAAACTTGTAGTTTTTGGAGCAGGGGGAGATAGGGATAAAGATAAAAGAGAAAAAATGGGAAAGGTTGCAAGTAAATTTGCGGATTTTATAATTATTACAAATGATAATCCAAGATGTGAAAATCCAATAGATATAGCAAATGATATAAAAAAAGGAATAAATATTACTCATAAAATAATTCTTAATAGAAAAGAGGCTATTAAAGAGGCTTTAAAGATTGCTAAAAATTTTGATGTTGTTTTAATTTTAGGAAAAGGAGATGAAAAATTTATAGAATTTTGTAATAAAAAAGTTCCTTTTAATGATAAAGATACTATTTTAGAGTTATTAAAATTTTGATTTTTAAATTTTTTTTGATATAAATAAATAAAAAAGGATTGCTATGCAAATGCCAAAACCAAAAAATATAATTTATATGTGTCAAGTGAAAAGACCACCAAACTTTCCAAAGCCAAGTTGTGTAAGGGAGGGAAGAGAAGATTTGTTTACTTACACGCAACAAAAAATGATGGAAATGGGAATTGATCCTATGACTAATTGGATAGTTCCGACAGGCTGTTTAAATAGATGCAATTTTGGACCTGTAATGCTTGTAGAACCCGGAAGTTATATGTATGTTGATTTAACAAAAGAAAAAATTGAAAAAATTTTAAAAGAACATATTCAAGAAGGAAAAGTAGTAAAAGAGTATTTAATTCCAGAGGAATTTTGGGCTTAAAGGTTAATTATGACAATAGAAATGCTTTATAGCAAAATTCACAGAGCCACAGTAACTGATGCTAATTTAAATTATATAGGTTCTATTACTATTGATGAAGAGTTAATGGATGAGGCTAATTTGCTTGTAGGACAAAAAGTAGATATTGTAAATATTAATAATGGAGAGAGATTTTCTACTTATGTGATTAAAGGAAAAAGAGGCAGTAAAGAAATTTGTCTTAATGGAGCTGCTGCAAGAAAAGTTCATAAAGGTGATAAGATAATTATTATTGCTTATGCTAATATGACTTTAGAAGAAGCAAAAAAGTTTAAACCAGCAGTTGTAATTGTTGATGATAATAATAATGTGGTTGAAAAAACTACATATTTACAGGAGGAATAATGTTTGGAAATATCGATTTAAACGAAATGATGCAAAAGCTTCAAGAGAGCCTTCAAGAAGCTGATAATAAAACTTATACTGCTAAAAGTGGAGGAGGACTTGTTGAAGCAAGTGTAAATGGTAAATTTGAAGTAGTAGATGTAAAAATTGATGATTCATTACTTGAAGATAAAGAGTCTTTACAAATTCTTTTAATGAGTGCAATAAACGATGCCATTAAAATGGCAGTTGAAGATAAAAAACAGCAAGCTTTTAATATGTTTGGCGGTTTTAATTTAGGACAATGAGACTTTTTCTTTTTTTGCCTCTTTTTTTATTTGCTTTTTATCCAGACTTTAGGCCGTGTTATGAAAAGTTTAAAAATAAAGAGTTAATTGTTAATAATTTTAAAGTTAGTTTTTATAATAGTAATTGCAATATCTATGATAAATTTACCCATATGTGTCTTAATTATACTAATAAAAAACCTATTAAGTTTTATAAAGTGGGTAAACTTGGATGGTGGCTTGCAAGTATAAAAAAAGATGAAATATATGTAGGTAATTATGCTAAAAAAGCTTTGGATTTATATCCTGCAAAATTGAGTGTAAAAGTTGCTAATAATTCTATTATTACAGATATGTTTTGCAGAGCTATTGGAGTTGGTAGCAAAGATGGCTTTTTTTTAATTGAATATATTAGACATTTTTCAAAATATAAATATTGGGGAGATGTAGGGATTGTAGTTGATAAAGATTTTAGAGTTAAGTATGTTGATCCTTTTTTTGTAAAGGGATTTAAGTTGGGAGAAAAAATAAAAACAATTAATAAAAAAAAGGCTACTTTTGAGCTTTGGAATAAATATATTACTTTAGCGAAAGAGGGAAGTATTGTATATATCAATGGTAAAAAATTAAAAGTTAGAAAAAGAGTTTTTGGTTTTACTCCATTAAATTATTTTGGAATTTATGTAAATCAAAATTTAGAACTTAAGTTTCCTAAAAAAATAAAAAATAGATATTTTATAAATGATGGGGCAAAATTAATTTCTATTAATTCAAAAAAAATTTCATCTTATAATGAACTTTTAAAAGTATTATCTACTACGAAAAATGTTACAATTTCAGTTAATGATAAGGGAATAATTTTAAAAATAGATTTAAGGTAAGCTATGGATTTTATAAAATATATTAGAGTTTCTTCTTTTCATCCTTTTTATGAAAAAGCTTTAAATGAAATGCTTCTTGCAGGAGGAAAAAGATTTAGACCAAAGCTTTTATTTGCAGTAGTTAGAGCGTATAATCCTTTAATGCTTGATGGAGCAAAAGATGTAGCATTTGCAATTGAATTAATTCATACTTATTCACTTATCCATGATGACTTGCCGGCTATGGATAATGCATCACTTAGACGTGGACATCCTACACTTCATACTACTTATGATGAAGTTACAGCAATTTTAGTAGGAGACGCTCTAAATACGTATGCGTTTGAAGTTTTAAGTAAAGCTCCAATGCATAATGATATTAAAATTGAGCTTATAAAAATTTTA
>CAZEOW010000017.1:0-14944 GCA_964514005.1 uncultured Nautiliales bacterium | reverse complement strand
ACGCTTAGGGTAATCTGCTTCTGGACTGGGGTTCGATTCCCCACAGCTCCACCAAGAAACAATTAGCTTCAAATACTGCTTGTGGTTGCTTTAAACTCTTTTGAATATTCTAAACTCTAATAATAAAAACTTATAAATTTAATAATAAAAAATTATAAAATCGTGTATAATTGCAAAAAAAATGGAGGCAGATATGCATAAAAAAGTTTTAATATTAGGTGGAGGATTTGCGGGAGTTGAAGCAGCTATTCAGCTTAGAAAATATAATTTTGATGTAACCTTAATAAGCAATAGGGATTATTTATATATATATCCTATTTCTATTTGGGTTCCAAGTAGTGATATAGATTTTGAAGATGTAAAACTTCCATTAAAAGATTTATCAAAAATTCACGGATTTGAGGTTATTATTGATGAAGTTGAAAGTATCAAGTCTTTAGAAAAAAAAGTAATTTGTAAAGAAAAAACTTATACTTATGATTATTTAGTAGTTGCACTTGGTAGTGGAAAAATGAAACATAAAGGTATAGAAAATACTCTTTCAATTTGTGGAAAACCTGAAGAAGCTTTAGAAATTAAAAAAAGAGTAGATGAACTTATTCAAAGAGGTGAAGGAACTATTAGTATAGGGTTTGGCGGAAATCCAAAAGACCCAAGTAATGTAAGAGGAGGACCAGCGTATGAAGTTTTATTTAATATTCATAATAAACTTAAAAAATTAAAATTAAGAAACAAATTTACTTTAAACTTTTTTGCTCCTATGCCAAAACCTGGTGCAAGAATGGGACCAAAAGCTCTGCAAGCTATGGATATAATGTTTAATAGACTTGATATTAAAAAGTATGTAGGTAAAAAAATAAAAGAGTTTAAAAAAGATGGAATTTTATTTGAAGATGATTCATTCTTAAAGAGTGATTTTATTATGTTTATTCCAGCAGGAAGTGGTCATCCTGTATTTCAAAATTCAGATTTACCATTAAATGAAGCGGGACTTATTAAAATTAATGGTTATTGTGAAGTAGTGCATAATTATGATGATGCACCAGAAAATTATAATGTATTTGCAATAGGAGATAGTGCATCAATAGATGGACCAGACTGGAGAGCAAAACAGGGACATTTAGCTGAAGTAATGGCAAAAGTAGTTGCTTATAATATTAATGAAATAGAAAAAGGCTCAGCTCATAGACAAGAGTATTTAAATCATTTAAATATTATCTGTGTAATGGATACAGGAGATGGTGCGGCATTTGTATATAGAGATGATAATAGAGCAATAATGTTTCCAATGCCTATAGTTGGACATTTAATGAAAAAAGGTTGGGGTTGGTATTATAAAAATTCAAAACTCAAAAAAATTCCAAGAATTCCGGGAATGTAGTTTCCCTTATTCTATTTCTACATTTTTACCATTAATTAAAGCATCTGCAATTTTTGCTCTTGCATTAGAAATTATTCTACTAAATGTAGGTCTTGAAACTCCCATTGATTTAGCAGCATCTTCTTGATAAAGTTTTTCTAAATCAGCTAATCTGATAGCTTCAATTTCTTCTTCTTTTAAAAATATAGTTTCAAGTTTTACTGCTCTTACTCCACAAGGCTTAAAGCATTTATTTAGAAACCTTCCTTTTATTTTTCTTTTTAACTTTTTTGGCATAGGAAAGCCCTTTAAAAGGAAAGAAAAGAAAAAATTATTTTAGTTTTTTAGCTATATCTTGAATTGCAAGATAAGCATGATTGAAAGCAAGTGCAATACTTCCTTGACTTGTTACTACATCACCTATAGTATAAAGTCCTTCTACATTTTTTGTTTCCATAGTCTCTTCATTATAAAGAGGTTCACCCCATTCATTAAGTTCAATTTTAGAATTTTTTAAGAAATCTACAGGGCTTGTTCCTCCAAGTGCATATACAACTCTATCAAATACATCGTTTGTGCCGTCTTTATAATTTACTTTTACTCTTGGAGGAGTTACACCTTTTTTTACATCTTCTTCAAAAGGTTCAACACTCTCAATATCTACTCCAAGTTTAGATTTCATTTTTCCTTCTTTGAAGTATCTTTCAACAATCTCTTTATTTGTAGGATTCATTCTTGTAATTTCAGCTCTTCTATAATTTAATGTAACATCACATCCTATATTCATATCTACAAGTCCATATGCGTATTCTCCTGCTGTATCTCCTCCACCTACAACAAGAACTTTTTCATTAGATTGCACTTTATCAAGGTTGAAATTTAGTCTTGGTCTAATTTTTGCAGGGAATTTATATCCTGGTTTATTTGGTTTACCCATTCTTCCAATTGCAATAATTACTTTTTTTGCTTGAATTATACCAAGTTCATGATCAGCACCAATTTCAAAAATGCCATCACTATTTTTTGATACTCCATATACATGGTGATTATATTTAAATTTATCTGCTACACCTGCATCTTGAATTTTTTGTTCCATTTGATCAAGATACTCTTCTTTTTTACACTCTTCAAAAGTTACATTTCCAATGAATTCAAACTTTTTACCTTGCCAATCTTTATCAACTCTTTTTCCGGGTTTATAAAATTTTCTAATCATATCTGAGTGATTATCTGCTTTTTCAAGAACAATAGCTTTTTCAATTCCTGCAATTTTTGCTTCAATTATACTCGCAATTCCTCCAGGACCTGCTCCAATAATTGCAATATCAAACACTTTATCAAAAGACATAAGCTCTCCTTTTTTTATTTAATTATATTGAATTTTGTTTTTTTTTATTTTAAAAGGCTTTAGTTTATTATATAATTTGTGTTAAATTGTAACATTAAGGAGGCGGTATGATAGAAGTATTACAAAGAGTAAAAGAAGCAAGTAGAGTAGTAGCTTCTTTAAAAGGAGAAGTAAAAAGAAAAGTTTTACTTCAAATGGCAGAAGAGATACAAAAAAATCAAGAAAAAATTATAACTGAAAATAAAAAAGATTTAGACTATGCAAAAAAAGCAAATCTTTCTTCTGCTTTAATAGATAGACTTTTATTAGATGAAAAAAGAATTAAAGCTATGGCAGATGCTATAAGAGTAGTAGCTTCTTTAAAAGATCCTGTTGGAAGAGTAATTGAGGGATGGACTTTAGATAATGGACTTAAAATAGAAAAAGTAAAAATTCCTATAGGAGTAATTGGTATTATTTATGAATCTCGTCCTAATGTTACAAGCGATGCTGCTGCTTTAACTTTTATGAGTGGTAATGCTTGTATTTTAAAAGGTGGAAAAGAAGCTATGAATTCTAATAAAATTATTATAGAAATTTTACAAAATGTATTAAAAGCAAATAATCTTCCTAAAGAGATAATTTCTCTAATTCCTGATTATAGTAGAGAAGGAGTTGCTAAGCTTATAAAAGAGGATAAATATATAGATTTAATAATTCCAAGAGGAGGAGAAAAACTTATTAAATATGTTAGTGAAAATTCAAAAGTCCCAGTAGTAAAACATGATAAAGGGCTTTGTCATATTTATGTTCATAAAGATGCTGATATTGATGAAGCTGTAAAAATTAGTGTAAATGCAAAAGTACAAAGACCAGGAGTTTGTAATGCTGTTGAGACTCTTTTAGTTGATAATGAAATAAAAGAAGAATTTTTGAAAAAATTAAAAGTTTCAATGGATGAGTATAATGTAGAATTAAGAGGATGTGAAAAAACTCAGAAAGTAATAGATGTAGTAAAAGCAACACAAGAAGATTGGCATACAGAATATTTAGATTTAATTTTATCTATTAAAGTAGTAGATTCTTTAGATGAAGCTATAAAGCATATTCAAACATATGGAAGTGGTCATAGTGATAGTATAATTACAAATAATTATAAAGCCTCAGAAGAATTTTTAAATAGAGTTGATAGTGCGTGTGTTTATGTTAATGCATCTACAAGATTTACTGATGGAGGAGTGTTTGGATTTGGTGCTGAAGTAGGCATTTCAACAAATAAACTACACGCAAGAGGTCCTATGGGAATAGATGATTTAACTACTTATAAATATAAAATTTATGGAAATGGTCAAGTAAGGGAGTGAAATGATAGCAATTGATTTAGGGAGCAATACTATAAGAGCTATAAAGTATGATTGTGCTACTTTTTCTAAAGTTGCCGAGTTTGAAAGAATTGTAAAAACAGCAGACTCTTTAGTTAAAACAGGCGGGATTTTAGAAGAAACTATACAAAGAATAATAGATGCTATTAAAGATATGCAAAAAAGATTTGATTTTAATGATAAAATAAAAGCTATTGCTACAGAAGCTTTAAGAGTTGCAAATAATAAAGATTATGTAATTGAAAAGATAGAAAAAGAAACAGGAGTGAGATTTGAGATAATTTCTCCCGAAATGGAAGCAAATTATACAGCTATTGCTACTGAGAAATGTTTAGAAAAAAAGGGATTTGATAATTTTAATCACTTTTTTTTAGTAGATATAGGAGGAGGAAGTACTGAGCTTATTTTAAAACATAAAGATGAAATTTTAAGCAAAAGTTTTAGGTTAGGGATAGTGACTTTAACTCAAAGACATAAAACTCCTGAAGGAATAAAGTATGAAATAAAAAAACGCTCAAGAAATTTTAAAGATTTTTTAGATTTTGCTTTTAATACTTTTAAAAAACCAAGGCTTTTTGTAGCAAGTAGCGGGACTCCTACTACAATTGCTGCTTTAAAGCTTGGTATGAATTATCATATTTATAATCCTGAAAAAATAAATGGAACTAAGCTAACAATAGAAGATTTGGATTATTGGGCAGATAGGCTTTTAAAAATGGAGATGAAAAAAAGAGAAGAACTTGTTGGAGTTGGAAGAGGTGATTTAATAATTAGTGGAATTTATATTTTTAAAGAAATATTTAAGGTTGCTAAATATAATGAGTGTATTGTGTGCGATGATGGAGTAAGAGAGGGAGTTGCTATAAGTGAATGTGAAAAAAATAGAGTATAATTTCTAAAAAAAAGGGTTTGAATGAAGATAACTGGAGCTCAAATAGTAATAGATAGTTTAATAAAAGAGGGGGTTGAGGTAGTTTTTGGTTATCCAGGTGGTGCTATAATGAATGTTTATGATGAACTTTATAAACAAGATAAATTAAAGCATATATTAACAAAGCACGAACAAGGTGCTGTTCATATGGCAGATGGTTATGCAAGAGCAACAGGAAAAGTTGGAGTTGCTTTTGTGACAAGTGGTCCGGGGATGACTAATGCAATAACAGGTATTGCAACAGCTTATACAGATTCTATTCCAATGGTAGTTATTTCTGGACAAGTTCCTACATTTGCAATAGGAACAGATGCTTTTCAAGAAGTAGATGCAGTTGGTATTACAAGACCTATTACAAAACATAACTTTTTAGTAAAAAATGTAGATGATTTAGCTTATATTATAAAAGAAGCTTTTTATTTAGCAAAAAGTGGAAGACCAGGGCCTGTTCATATAGATTTACCAAAAGATGTAACTGTTGCAAAAACTGAATTTGAATATCCAGCTAAAATTGAACTTAAAACTTATAAACCTACTTATAAAGGAAATAAAAGAGCTATTAAAAGAGCAGTTGATGCTATTAAAAAAGCTAAAAGACCAGTTTTTTATATAGGCGGGGGTAGTGTTTTAAGTGGTGCTTATCAATTAATAAGAGAAATTGTTCAAAAAACTCAAATACCAGCAGTTGAGACATTAATGGCAAGAGGTGTTTTAAGATATGACTGTCCTTATCTTTTAGGTATGGTTGGAATGCATGGAAGTTTTGCAGCAAATATGGCAATGAATGATGCTGATTTAATTATTTCTCTTGGTGCAAGATTTGATGATAGAGTAACAGGTAAAATTGATGAATTTGCTAAAAATGCAGATATTGTGCATATTGATATTGACCCAAGTCAGATTGGAAAAGTAGTGCCTACTAAATATCCTATTGTAGGAGATGTAAAACTTGTACTAGAAGAGATGCTTCCTATGTTATTAGAAGAGATTGATCCAAGTAGATATGAAGAGTTTAGACAAATTTTAAATAGATATAAAGAGCTTTACCCACTAATTTATAAAGATAGTAATGATGTTATAAAACCTCAATGGGTTATAGAAAAAACAGGTAAGTTAGCTCCAGAAGATGCAGTTATTTCTACTGATGTAGGACAACATCAAATGTGGACGGCTCAATTTTATCCATTTACTTATCCAAGACAACTGTTAACAAGTGGTGGTCTTGGAACTATGGGATTTGGTTTTCCTGCGGCACTTGGAGCAAAAGAAGGAGTGGATAGAGTAGTTATTAACTTTACAGGTGATGGAAGTATTATGATGAATATTCAAGAAGTTTTGACAGGTAGTAAATATAACTTGCCAGTTATTAATATAATTTTAAACAATAACTATTTAGGAATGGTAAGACAGTGGCAAACAATGTTTTATGAAGATAGATTAAGCGAAACTGATTTAAGTGATGTTCAGCCAGATTTTATAAAACTTGCTGAAAGTATGGGTGGGATTGGCTTTAATGTAGAGACTAAAGATGAATTTGAAAGGGCTTTTAAAACAGCTCTTGAGGCTAAAAAAGTTGCATTCATTAATGTGGCAATTGATAGAAGAGAGGATGTTTTACCTATGGTACCACCAAATTCACCTCTTAAAAATATGTTAATTTTTAAAGAAGATAAATAATTGGAGAGGAACGATGAAAAAAGTAATAGCAGTAATTGTAGAAAATGAGCATGGAGTTTTAGCAAGAATAGTTAATATGTTTGCAGCAAGGGGATACAATATAACATCTCTTACTGTTGCTCCTATTCCGGATAGTGAATTTAGTAGAATTACGCTTATGAGTGATGGAGACCCAAAAATTTTTGAGCAAATCGTTAAACAGCTTTATAAACTTGTTCCGGTTTATAAAGTAATTGAGAGTGATGATTTTATTCAAAAAGAGATGGCAATGGTTAAGTTTCCTTTAAAAGAAGTGAAAAATAATTTAGCAGATATTGATGCTCTTGCTAGATGTTATAATGGGAAAATATCTAATGTAAATGATAAAAATGTAGTTGTTAGTGTAGTAGATAGACCAAATAGAATTGATAATTTTTTAAAAGCATTAAAGGCTAAGTATAAAGATTTAGAAGTAGTAAGAAGTGGAGTGAGTGTTATAGAAAGGTAAAAAATGAAACTTAGTGAAATTTGTAATATACTAGAGTTAGATTTTTCAGGAGAAGATATTGAAATTAATGGAATAAATACTTTAATGGATGCAAAAGAAGATGAAATAAGTTTTTTACATAATCCAAAATATGCAAAATTTTTAAAATCAACAAAAGCAGCAGCAGTTATTGTGCCTAAAGAGTATGCAAAAGATGTTTCTAATGCTTTAGTAACAGATGAGCCTTATTTAAAATTAGCAATTCTTACAAAATATTTTGCAAAAGAGCCGTGGATAGATGGAGAGTATGAGAGTAAAAGTAAAATAGACCCATCAGTTAGAATTGGTAAAGGAGCAAAAATAGGTAAAAATGTAACTATTATGCCTAATGTAACAATTGCTCCTTATGTAACAATTGGAGATGGTAGTATTATTTATCCAAATGTTTCTATTTATAGAGATACTGAAATAGGAAAAAATGTAATAATTCATTCAGGCAGTGTAATAGGAAGTGATGGATTTGGTTATGCTCATACAAAAGATGGAAGACATGTGAAAATTTATCATTTAGGTAGAGTAGTAATAGAAGATGATGTGGAAATTGGAGCAAATACTACAATAGATAGAGCTGTTTTTTCAGAAACTAGAATTAAAAAAGGTTCAAAAATAGATAATTTAGTTCAAATTGCTCATAATTGTGAGATAGGAGAGTTTAGTATTATTGTTTCTCAAGTAGGATTATCAGGTTCTACAAAATTAGGAAGAAATGTTGTAATGGGTGGACAAAGTGCTACTGCTGGCCATCTTGAGATAGCTCCTTTTACTACAATTGCAGCAAGAGGTGGAGTTACAAAGAGTGTGAAAGAGCCCGGTGTATATAGTGGTTTTCCTCTTATGTCTCATAAAAAATGGTTAAAACTTCAAGGAGTATTATCAAAGCTTATAAAAAAAGGCTCTTAGCCTCTTTTTAAAAATTACAAGAAACTAGTTATCAGCTTTGTAAGGATTAATTGCTTTTGCTATAAATATTGATATAGCATATAGGAAAAGAAGAGGAAGTGCCATTGCAAATTGAGAAAATAGATCTGGCGGAGTTAACACAGCTGCTAAAATAAAAATAATTACTATTGCATATCTTGAAAAATCTTTTAAGTCTTTATCTGTTACTAATCCAATTTTTGCAAGGAAAAATGTTACAACAGGCAATTCAAATGCTATTCCAAAACCAACCATTGCTTTTAAAGCCACACTAATATATTCGCTTATTTTTAGCATAGCTACAAAATCTTTTCCTCCAAAATGGATTAATACTTTAAATCCAACAGGAAATACTACAAAATATGCAAATGCTGCTCCACTAAAAAACATTAATGTTCCAAAAAATACAAAAGGAAACACAAGCTCTTTTTCGTTATCATAAAGTCCTGGAGCAATAAACTTCCATATTTGATATAGCATAAATGGAAGAGTTACAAAAAAAGCTGTATAAAGAGAGACTTTTACTGCAGTTATAAAAGGCTCTACTAGGTTTGTAAAAATCATCTCTTTTTGAATAGAGGTAGAAAGAGCGTCAATTGCAGGCTTTGCAATAATTAAAAATATCTCTTTCCACTGAGTAAAAGCAACTATAAATACAATAAAAAACGCAGCTGCTACTTTAATAAGCCGAGAACGAAGCTCGGCTATATGAGGTCTTATTTCTTCAAGCATTTACTTTTTTTTCTGCATTAGTATTTGTATTAGCTGTTTTTTCTTCTATTTTTTCTGTTTTGTTAACAGAGGCTTCCTCTTCTTTTACAGCATCTTTAAAGCTTTTAATACCTTTTCCAAGACCACTTGCAAGTTCTGGGATTTTTTTACCCCCAAATAAAAGCAATACTATTACTAAAATTACTATAATTTGCCAAGTACTCATACCCATATTTCATCCTTTTTTAAGGAATTTTAGCATAAAAATATAAAAGTTTGCTAAAATTTTATCAAAAAGGATTTAAATGAAACTTGCTGTATTTGATTTTGATTCAACTTTAATGGATGGAGAGACAATAGATTTTTTAGCAGAACCTTTAGGATTAAAAGAAAAAGTTTCTGCTATTACTGAAATGGCTATGAAAGGTGAACTTGATTTTTTTGAAAGTCTTATTATGAGAGTAAAACTTCTTGAAGGGTTAGAAGAAAAAAAAGTAAATGAAATTTGTCATAATCTGCCTTATATGAAGGGTGCAAAAGAGAGTATAAAAGAGTTAAAAAAGATGGGTTATAGAATTTTGTGTTTTAGTGGAGGGTTTAGAAATGCTACATCATATGCAAAAGATATTTTAGGATTTGATGCAGATTTTAGTAATATTTTACATTCTAAAAATGGAGTATTGAGTGGTTTAGTTGGTGGAGAAATGATGTTTAGCCATTCTAAAGGAGATTTGTTAAATAGAATGCAAAATGTTTTAAAAGTAAAAAAAGAAGATACTTTAGTTGTTGGAGATGGAGCTAATGATTTGAGTATGTTTAAGTATGCTGGAAAAAGAGTTGCTTTTTGTGCTAAGGAGGTATTAAAAAAAGAGGCTGATTTTATAATTGAAGAAAAAGATTTAACTAAAATTTTTGATTTTATAAAGGAGTAAAAATGACAAGTATTTGGGTAGATTATTTGGATAGAGAATTTTTAAACACTACATTTAAAGAATGGGTAAATAGCAATTTAGTAAATGGACTTACAAGTAATCCAGCTATTTTTGCAAATGCTTTAAAAAAAGATATCTATAAAGAAGATCTTGCAAAATTAAAAGGAAAGTCTCCAAAAGAAAGGTATGAAGAAATAGCTGTTAAAGATATGCAGCTTGTATGTGATATTTTAAAGGATAAATATGAAAATGGAGATGATGGATTTGCAAGTATTGAAGTAGATCCTAGATTAATTAACGATGCAAAAGGTACAATTGATGAAGCTTTAAGACTTTATGATAAAATTGAAAGAGAAAATTTAATGATAAAAATTCCTGCAAATGAAGCAGGGTATAAAGCGATGAGAGAACTTTCAAAAAGAGGAATTAATATTAATGCTACTTTAGTTTTTTCTCCTACTCAAGCTATGCAAGCTTATGATGCTATTAGTGAAGGGGGAGTTGAGGGAGTGATTTCTATTTTTGTTAGTAGATTTGATAGAAAACTAAATCCTCAATTAGCTCTTGCAAATCTTGCTAAAGATAGAGTAGGCTTTTTTAATGCAATAAAAATTTATAATCAAATTGAAGAGAGAGGAGATAGAAGAATAAGAGCTCTGTTTGCTTCAACTGGTGTTAAACAAAAGTATTTAGAGAAAGATTATTATGTTAAGAATTTATATTTACCAAATAGCGTTTTAACTCTCCCACCAGATGTAATAGAGTATATAAAAGATGAAGATCTAGAAGAAGCGTTTTTATTTCAAACTAAACATATTGATGCATTTTTTAGTTTTCTTACACCAAGCGGTATATCTTTACAAAAAGTTTATCAAGAATTATTTGAAGAGGGGGTAGAGGCTTTTAAAGAAGCTTTTGAAGGAATGTTAAATTCATTAAAAGGATAGATAATGACAAGAGAAGAACTTAATAAATACCTTTATACTCTTGTTCAATATAAAGGAAGTGATTTACATATAAAAGCGGGTTTTGGAGTTAAAGCAAGAATTAATGGAAAACTCACAACAATAGAATCTCCTAAATATACAAGAGAAGATATTGTAAATGTTTTAAAAGAGATTTTAAGAAGAAGATTTGAAGAATTAGCAAAAAATAAAGAGATTGATTTTAGTTATAAACTCTCTGAAGAGTATAGGTTTAGAGGAAATGCATTCTTTCAGATAGATGGTCCATCTATTGTATTTAGAGCAATTCCTCATAAAATCCCTACTTTAGATGAATTAAATATGCCAAAATCTGTTAAGAATATGACACAAAAAGAAAGAGGACTTGTATTAGTAACAGGGGTTACAGGTAGTGGTAAATCTACTACTCTTGCCGCAATGATTAATGAGATTAACATGACTAAAAATAAACATATAATTACTATTGAAGATCCAGTTGAGTTTGTTCATAAAGATAAAAAGTGTCTTATTAATCAAAGAAACTTAGGAGAGGATACTCTCTCTTTTGCAAGAGCCTTAAGAGCGGCATTAAGGGAAGACCCAGATATTATTTTAGTAGGAGAGATGAGGGATAGAGAAACTATAGAAATTGCTATTCATGCAGCAGAGACAGGGCATCTTGTATTTTCAACTTTACATACTCTTGATGCAAAAGAGACAATTAATAGAATTATAGGTTCTTTTCCTCCAGAAGAGCAAGATAGAATAAGACTTGTTTTAGCTTCTATTTTAGAAGGAGTTATTTCTCAAAGACTTGTTCCAACAATAGAACATAAAAAAACTGCTGCAATGGAAATTATGGTAAGAACTCCAAGAATAAAAGATTTGATTTTACAAAAAAGAGATTATGAAATTAAAGATGCTATCGAAGAAGGTAAAAATATATACGGTTCTCAAAGTTTTGACCAGCATTTAGTAGAGCTTGTTTTAAGAGGTAAAGTTGCAGAAGAAGTGGCAATGGATTATGCATCAAGTAGAGATGATTTTATTTTAAGACTTAAAAAAGCTAAAATGGAAAAAGGAGATAGTGTAGTAGACAGTGCCAAAATAGGTCTAAAACTTGACCCTAGTGATTAATTTTTATATAATCTCATTTCTAAAAAACTAAAGGAGAGAATATGTTAGAAGGAATTATCAGAGAGAGTACCTCAAAAGCTTATACTAAAGAGCTTAGAAGGGATGGTTATCTGATTGCTAATATTTATGGTAAAGGGCAAGAGAACATAAATGCGGCATTTAAATTAGGTGATTTTATTAAATATATGAGAAATAAAGAGCATTTAATATTTCCTGTTAAAGTAGGAGATAAAGAGTTAAAAGTTGTAGTTCAAGAATATCAAAAAGATCCTGTTACAAGTGAACTTTTACATGTAGATTTATTAATAGCTCAAGATGGGGTTAAATCTTATTTTCATGTTCCTATTAAAGTAAAAGGAACTCCAATTGGACTTAAAAACAAAGGTGTATTAGTTTATCATAGAAGAAGAATTAAAGTAAAATCTACTCCTGAAAATTTACCAGATTATTTTGAACTTGATGTAACAAATCTTGATGTTGGTGATAATATTTTAATTAGAGATATTGAAATGCCAGAGGGAGTTGAGTGTTATTTAAATCCTTCAATTCCAATTGTAGGGGTTGTTAAAGCTAAATAACCCCTTCTTTTTTGTAGATTGATTAATGTAAATTAAGATTTATATTAATTAATCTACGAGGGTATAAAATGAAACTTATAGTAGGTCTTGGAAATCCCACACAAAAATATAAATTCAATAGGCATAATGTAGGGTTTTTAGCAATAGATTATCTTGTGAAAGAATATAATGCTTCTTTTGTTAAAGATTTTAAAGGAGAACTTTTTAAATCTAATGATTATTTATTTTTAAAGCCATCTACTTATATGAATCTAAGTGGTGAAAGCATTGTTTTAGTTAAAAACTTTTATAAAATAGAAAATGAAGATATTATAGTAATACATGATGATATAGATTTAAAACTTGGAGCTTTAAAATTTAAAAGAGGTGGAAGTAGTGGAGGGCATAATGGTCTTAAATCTATTGATAAACATATAGGCAATGATTATTATAGAGTAAGAATAGGGGTTGGAAGACCTGAGAGAAAAGAAGATGTTGTAAATTATGTTTTAAGTGATTTTTCAAAAAATGAGCTTGAATGTATTAATACACTCTTTCCTATTATTAAAAAAGCAATTGAAGATATCAAAAATGCTGCAAGTAAGTATTCAAGAAAAGAGTGTTAATGTATTTTTGGTATATTTTAAAAAAGTTTAGTAAAAATTTTTTAGTAATTAGTTTTGCACTTAGTTTTTTTTATATTTTAATAGATTTAGTTGCAAAATATTCAAAACTTCCAGCCTCTTCTAACTTAAAAGTTTTGTATATTTATTATACTTTTTTACATAGTTTTTTTCTTTTTTTCTCTTTATCTATTGTTTTTTCTCTTTTATATACTCTTTTTGAAATGGTTAAAAAAAACGAACTTGTCAGTTTTTACTCTTTGGGTTTTTCTAAATTAAAGCTTTTTTATCCCTTTTTTATTTTTTCTATTTTAATATATGCTTTTGTAATTGGTAGTGAGTTTTCTTCTCTTTCTTATGCTCAAGAAAAGGCAAATTCTATTTTAGAGCATAAAAATTACTCTAATACTCTATTTTTAAAATGGAAAAATAGAGTAGTATATTTTGAAAAAATAAATCCTATTATTAAAAAAGCAGAGAACATTAAAATTTTTTATTTAAAAAATAATAAGGTTTATAAAGTTTTAATAGCTAAGGAAGCTTTTTTTAAAAATAGTGAATGGATTGCAAAAAATGCTAGAATTGAAAAAATTTTAGATGATAGAATTTTAGACTATACTACTTCTTTAAAGTTTTTAAAAGATTTTAAGCCAAAGATCCTTACAAATTTAAATGCTAAAAAAGTAGCTAATATTTCCTTAAAAGATGCTTTTTTAGCTTTGTCTTTGCTTGGAGGTGTAAGTAAAAATATATTAATTAGTGTGATTTTATATAAGATATTTTTACCTCTTACAATGATAGCTTATTTAACTATTTTATTTTTTAAATCGCCTTTACATATGAGAATTTCTAATGTTTCGTTTTTTATGATAAAATCTCTTTTAATTACGATATTAATTTGGGGAGTTTATTTACTCATTTATAAATTTACTAGACAAGGGGTATTATCTGCTTATGTTTTATTAATACCTTTTATTGTATTAAGTTTAAATGCTATTTATATAATTTATAAGGAGAGATAATGGATTTTAAAGCTTTAGTACAAAAATATAATACACCTTTATATGTATATGATTTTAATCACTTTGAAAAACAGTTTTTAGAACTTAAAAAAGCTTTTAAAGCAAGAAAAAGCATAATTGCATATGCTGTAAAAGCTAATTCAAATTTAAGTGTAATTAAAAAATTTGCAAGCCTTGGTAGTGGAGCTGATTGTGTAAGTATAGGAGAAGTTAAAAGATCACTTCTTGCAGGAGTTGATAAATATAAAATTATTTTTAGTGGAGTTGGAAAAAGAGATGATGAAATTGAAGAAGCATTAAAGCTTGATATTTTAATGATTAATCTTGAATCTGAAGCAGAGATGAAAAGAGTAGAAGAAATTGCACAAAAACTAAATAAAGTTGCAAGAATTTCAATAAGAGTAAATCCAAATATTGATCCTAAAACTCATCCATACATTTCAACAGGACTTCATGAGAATAAATTTGGAGTAGATATAGAGAGGGCTAAAAAAATGTATATTTATGCAAAAAAGAGTAAAAATCTAAATCCAGTTGGGATTCATTTTCATATAGGAAGTCAATTAACTGATCTTGAGCCTATAAAAGAAGCAAGTCAAATTGTTGCGGATTTAGTAAGAAGTTTAAAAGCAATTGATGTTGATATTAAATTTTTTGATGTAGGGGGAGGTCTTGGAATAAAATATAAAGATGAAGAAACTATTAAGCCATATGATTATGCTCAAGCAATTTTATCTACTTTAAGTGGATTAGATGTTACTATTGTATGTGAACCGGGTAGATTTTTAGTAGGAAATGGTGGATGGTTTTTAAGTAAAGTTTTATATGAAAAAGTAAATGGCGATAAAAGATTTGTTATAGTTGATGGAGCAATGAATGATTTAATTAGACCAAGTC
>CAZEOW010000016.1:9128-15432 GCA_964514005.1 uncultured Nautiliales bacterium | reverse complement strand
CCTAAAAGAATTACATTAGCTTTTGTTGGAGCTACTTTTTTTGCCATTTCAAAAGCTTTTAGAGTATTTTCATCTTCTGCTATAAAAGATGGTTTTAGCAATACTTTTTTACCTTTTGTTTTCTCTTTAAAACTTCTTTTTCTCTCAATTGCCTTTATTAAATCTTCAATTTCAAAAGGTTTAGTTAAAAAATCCTTAACACCAAGTCTTAAGGCTTCAATTGCTTTATTTAAAGTAGCATTACCAGTTATTAAAATAACATCATATTTGCCATTTAAATTTTTTACAAACTCAATTCCATCCATTTTAGGCATTGTAATATCAGATACAATTACATCAATACTATCATCAAGCTTTTTTAAAGCATCTATAGCATTTCTATACTCTACTACACTATAACCTTCAGACTTTAAAGCAAGAGATAAAGATTTTCTCATATTAATATCATCTTCTACTATTGCAACTTTCAATTATCTTCCTTTAAAAAGAAATAAGCTCTATGATTTTTTATAATAATATCAAATCTTTTAGGAGTGTAAGATAATTTACTTTTTTCATAAAAGTAATTTTTTCTTAATAAAGAGTTAGAATAAATAAATACATTCTCTTTTAAAAGTTTATTAATAATTTCGCTTTGTTGGTATTTTAAAACATCTTTTACTTTTAAATAAGGAGTATCTACAAAAAACAGAAATTTAGCCCTTTTATTAGAATATGTCATAGCTTTAGAGTAGTCAAGTTTATAATTTATTAACTTATTGTTAATAGAAGTTAATTGTAAAGAGATAAAATAATCCATTCCAAAAAGAAGAGAAATCAACTCTCCTCTTTTGAAGAAGGAGTTTTTGCTATACTTACTACCTTATCATCATTATCAACTCTTACAACTCTTACACCTTGAGTATTTTTTCCACTTTTACTAATACTATCAATTGAAACTCTTATCATTTTTCCACTACTTGTAAGAATCATTAAATCATGATCCTCTTCAGTAGCTACAACTCCTACAAGATCACCAGTTTTATTAGTAAGCTTCATAGCAATTACGCCTTTTCCACCTCTATTAGTTAATCTATAAAGATTAGCTGATGTTCTTTTACCAAACCCTTTTTCACTTACTGTTAAAATTTCTTGATTTTCATCTCTTAAACTCAAAGCACCAACTACTTCATCATCATCTATTTTAAAAGTAATTCCTTTTACACCTCTTGCATTTCTTCCAATTTCTCTTACACTCTCAACAGGAAATCTTATAGCCATTCCTTTTTTAGTTACTATAAATAATTCTTTATCTTCTGCCTCTACAATCTTAGCTGTAACAAGTTCATCATCTTCATCTATGCTAATAGCTCTAATTCCATTGCTTCTTACATTTTTAAATTCACTTAAATTTGTTCTTTTTACAATCCCTTTTTTTGTAAAAAAGGCTAAAGATCTATTTTCATCAAAATCACTTGTTTTAATAATAGTTTGAATTTTTTCATCTTTATCTAAATTAATAAGATTTACAATAGCCTTTCCTTTACTTGTTCTGCTTCCTTCTGGTATTTTATAAACTTTTAACCAATGAAGCTGCCCTTTATCAGTTATAATCATCAAAGTATCATGAGAATTTGCAACATAAAAATCTTCAATAAAATCATCTTCATAAATACTTAAAGCTTTTTTACCTTTTCCTCCTCTATTTTGTCTTTCATAAGTTTTTAAAGGCACTCTTTTTACATAACCTCTATGAGTAATAGTAACTACCATCTCTTCATTTGGAATTAAATCTTCAATATCTATATCTTGAGTATCCTCTTCAATTTGAGTTAATCTTTTTGTTGGGTATTTCTCTTTAATTTCAATCAATTCTTCTTTAATTACAGAATTTAAAACACTCTCTTCTTGTAAGATAGAATTTAAATACTCTATCTTTTTCATCAACTCTTCATACTCTTTTTCTAACTTTTCAACTTCTAAAGAAGTTAATCTACTAAGCTTCATATCTAAAATAGCCTGTGCTTGAATTTCAGTTAATTTAAATCTCTCTAATAGTCTATCTTTTGCTTCTTTTACATCTTTTGAAGTTTTAATAATCTCAACAACCTCATCAATATTAGCAAGAGCAATTAAAAGCCCTTTTAAAATATGAGCTCTTTTCTTTGCTACTTCTAATTCATAAATTGTTCTTCTAATTACTACTGTTTTTCTATGTCTTATAAAAATATCAAGTAATTCAAAAAGATTAAATAGTTTTGGTTGTTTATCAAAAATAGCTAACATATTAATACCAAAGCTAACTTCTAATTGAGTGTGTTTATACAGATTATTTAAGACAATATCACTCATTACATCCTTTTTAAGTTCAATTACAACTCTAATACCTTCTCTATCGCTTTCATCTCTAACTTCGCTAATTCCATCAATTACTTTATCTTTTACAAGCTCACTAATCTTTTCTATAAGTTTTGCTTTATTTACTTGATAAGGAAGTTCATCTATTACAATAATTTCTCTTTTAGCCTTTTCTTCTATATGATGTTTTGCTCTAATTTTAATACTTCCTCTTCCACTCTTATAAGCTTCAAGAATACCACTTCTTCCATATATAATCCCACCAGTTGGAAAATCTGGTCCTTTTACAAATTTTAAAATATCTTCTAATGTAGCATCTTTATTATCTATCATAAAAATAAGTGCATCAATTAATTCTGTTAAATTATGAGGGGGAATATTTGTTGCCATTCCAACAGCAATACCACTACTTCCATTTACTAAAAGATTTGGAAATCTTGCAGGAAGAACTACAGGTTCTGTTTCTGTTCCGTCATAGTTTGGCACAAAATCTACTGTATCTTTATCGATATCTTTTAATAACTCTTCTGCTATTTTTGTAAGTCTTGCTTCAGTATAACGCATTGCAGCAGCATTATCACCATCAATACTTCCAAAATTTCCTTGCCCATCAATTAAAGGCATTCTCATAGAAAAATCTTGAGCCATTCTAACAAGAGCTTCATAAACTGCACTATCTCCATGAGGATGATATTTACCTATTACATCTCCTACAATTCTTGCAGATTTTTTATAAGCACTTGAAGAAGTTATACCCATTTTATACATAGCATAAAGAATTCTTCTATGAACAGGTTTTAGTCCATCCCTTACATCAGGAAGAGCCCTTCCTACAATTACACTCATAGAGTATTCAAGATAACTTTTTGCTAAAGTATCTTCTATATTTACCTTAATAACTTGCATTCAAAACCTTTTTTATAAAATTATATCAAAATGTAACTTTTGCCTCACCCCAATGTTTGCTTTTATACTCTATTACAAAAGGTTTTTTAGCATCATTAAACTCAACTAAATAATATTTCATCCACGAATTGTAAAATGGATACTCTTTATACAAAATAAATTTAGGTATTTTTGATACAATTTTAGTAGGTTTTTGATTATTTAAATATATTTGAAACTCTGCATTAGTAAGTGTATTATCAAATGTATTATAGATACCTACTAAAAATGTAGGCTTATTAAACTGTTTATAAAGAGGATTTAAATATACAACATCAATTAAAGCTTTTGTTTCTAAAGAGGATACAATTTGGGATCTTTTTGTATGAGATAAAACTTTATTATAGAGTTTATCCTCTTTAAAGACCTGTTTTAAAGTACAACCACTAAAAAGTAATAAAAAAATTAACAAAATTTTTTTCATCTATTACCTTTTTTTGTTAAATTATAACATATCAGGAGAAAGAATGAAATTTGAAGTTATAGGAATAGATAAATTCAAAGGTTTTTGTATATATGATGAAGATGAAGACTCTTTAATAGTAAACAAAAAAGTTGTTCTTAATTTTAAAAAAGACTTTGACGATTACTTAAAATATACTAAATTTATGATAAATAACGCATCAAAAAGAGCGTGGGTTTCATTTCAATTTATACCAAAAGAGTATGAACTTTTAAAAAGAAAATTTACTATTATAACAGCTTACAATCCAAAACATATTATTTTTAATGATTTTACAAACTTCTTAAGAAATAGCGAACTTCAAAAAGATATAGTAAAATTAGGATATGAACACTATTTAAGTATAGGAGAGTTATTCTATTATTCCGAAAGAGGCTTTATTGTGTATGACATCTCAAAAGAAGAAGCATTAAAACTTGGAAGAAAATATAATCAACACTCAATTTTTTATAATTCTGGAGAAGATATATCAATTACTGAATGTGATACTCAAAAAGATATATTAAAATATAACTATTTAAAACACTTTTAAGGATAAAAAATGCAAGATTATGAAAATAGAAAACTTACAAAACCAGAATTAGCAGGAGTTATTGCCGCTTTAATTATGTTTTTTTCTATAGGTATGATTATGGGGGGAAGTGCAGCTGGAAATGATAATTTAGTGCTCTTTGGAGGAGGAACATTTAGTATAGGTGCAGCAATTGCTATTTATTTACTTATAAAATATGGCAAAAAAGATGAAGATTTTTGAATGTATTGTGTGTAAAAATTTTTCATTTAGCTTAATTTGTAAAAACTGCCAAAAAGAGTTTCTCTCTTTTTCTCCTAAAATAAAAGATAATATTTTATACTTTTACGAATATGAAGAGATTGAGTTTTTATTAAAATATAAATATCATCCTTTTGGAGATTCTATTATAAAAATAATTGCAGATAACTCTTTAAAAATATTTGCACAAAATATTAAAGAAAAATTTTTCCTAATTCCAATAGATGATACTCCAAAAAACTTCTCTCATACAGCTATATTAGCTAAAAGTATGCAAACTAAATATTTAAAACCCATCTTTAACTCCCTAAAAGCTCAAAATAAAATATCTTATGCAGGAAAATCTCTTGAATTTAGATTAAATAATCCAAGAAATTTTATCTATACAGGCCCTAAAAATATAGACGCTATTTTAATAGATGATATTGCCACTACCCATACTACTTTAAACGAAGCTCAAAAAGTATTAGAAGAAAATAATGTAAAAGTATATTTAAAAATTGTTTTAGCCCATGCATAACTTACCAATTAATCCTTTTTACCTCTTTTTTTGAAACATTTTCATCACTTTTATAAGGAACAAGTTCAACACTTCTATTTTCATCACTATATTTTTCACTTTTACTTTGAATACCACCCCAACTTTCACTAGATTTTAAAAACGTAACTCTTGCACATATATGAGTTAAACACTCTTTACTCTCTTTTGGACTTATATATTTTGTAGCTAAAGGATTATAAAATAACCATGAAGGAGCACCAAAATGAATTACACTCCCATATGGTAATATATAAGAAGTGGTATAGTTTATATCTTCTGCCCCTTTTTCGATATCACTTAATTCAATATCAATTTTTTTAGCAACACTCTCTGAAAGATTAATATCTCCATACTCTTTGGAGTGATTGCTATTTATAATCCAACCATCTTTCCAATAAAGATATTTTGCATTAGTAAAAACTTTATTACCATATCCTACCGCATCTTTTATTTTTAATCTTCCATATAAAAATTTATATGTTAAATTTAAAGGAGCTGTTGATGAAATGTTACTATCAGAAAAATTAACATCATTTATAGTAAAATCAATAGGATTTACAGGTTTTGAATAGTTTTTATTTAAATTGAATAAAATTTCTAAAAGTGCTGTCCCATTATAATCGGTAGAAAAATAATCTTTACTCAAATTAAGAGTTATATTTTCATCGCCTTTTATATTATAAAGTGTATCGTTTAACTCTTTATATGAAATATTTAAATCACTATTTGTATGAGTAAAAGTTAAATTAAAATCTTGAGCATAACACTCTTTATTGTAATTTTCTGTAGTATTATTACTCTCATTTTCAGCGGTAATATTTATATCTATTTTTGAAGACATATTTAAATCATTTGAAATATATGTAAAACTTTTATTATCTTTTTTTGCATTAAAAGAGAAATGATCCGGATAAAATTTTATATAAATTTTAGCAGGAGTTATCAATCTTTGGGAAACATTGGTATCATCTTTATCGATTTTAGCAAATTCACTTCCTACTTTTTCAGACAAATTAAGCTCTATCTCTCCTATTTCGTTATAAACTAAAGTAGTATTTACTTCGTTTTTAAGTTCTGTATCAGCATTTTCTGCAAACTCTAAATTTCCAGTTTTACAATTATCTTTAACTTCTTTATAATCAAAAAGAGGAGAATCATCTCTAATAGTTAAATTTTCATCATAATTTTGAACAACATTCCCTTTTGCATCAAGAGCTTTTACAGTTACATTAAATTCATTTCCAGC